>CALCGD010000170.1 GCA_937900875.1 uncultured Flavobacteriales bacterium | reverse complement strand
TGACCGCAAACCAAGTAAAATGTATCATCTAGCGAGCCTAAATAACCACCTGTTACAGCCATGCTTTCATCGCTGAGCGTTCGGAATTGGCCTGTAATTGCTCCGTCATTTATTATCATCGACATCAACGTTGGAATGTTCACAGCCGTTAAACGGGTATGTGTAATATGATCGCTGGCAGTGGCGCTGTAACCATATCCTCCAGCTATGTAAAGCACCGTGTCTCGCTGCACAAACTCCATATTGGTACTCTGCAATTGTTCGTAAATGGGCGTAGGTAGGTCTGAAAGAGAAACCGACCAGTGCTGTAGGTTTATTGGGTCAACTACATAGGCAATAAGGTTGTTTGAAGACGCAAGGAAGGCTGCAAACGGTTGTCGTTGATGCAATCCATCTGTTCTGCCACCTATTAGCAGCCATTTACCCTGATACTGCCCAACCACATACGAATGAAGTTGAGGTGCATCGGTAAGGGTGACTTCTTCAATAGAAACTTGAAAGTTTGTTTGACCAAATACGGTAGCGGTAAAGAAGCAGAGAGCTGCTAGAAGAATGTGTTTCATTTTCGAATCTTAGTTACGCGAATGTAGTTTCGTTGTTGAATGCCCATGTGATTTTTGTCACTAAGGAACCGCTGGTATTCAGGGCTGAGGGTTATGCCTAAATTCGTCTGCCTAAGAGGCGACTTATGAAAGACAAGAAAATTGCCATTATCGGATGCGGAAATCTAGGTTTAACCATAGCCCATGGATTGCTGGATGACGGATTTAATGCTGGAAACATGATTGCTACGCGCAGAAACACAAAAGCGCTTAGCCATTTGAGCGATAAAGGGGTAGTAGTAACCTCAATCAACACAGAAGCGGTTGAACAAGCAGATGTAATTGTGCTTGCTGTGAAGCCTTACAATGTGAAGCCTATTCTTATTGAGATTAAAGATGTGCTTGATTCGAACCGACAAACGTTGGTGTGTTTAGCAACAGGAATAACGCTCAATGAATTGGAAGAATGGAGTGGAAGTACCCTTCCGATTTTCAGAGCTATGCCTAATACTGCTGCCGATGTGAATGAAAGCATGACCATGATTTGCGACAATGGCGCTACAGACGAACAGCGAAAATCTATTACTTCTTTGTTTGACAAGATTGGAACAACGCTTTACATCGATGAAAACCTGATGGAAGCAGCAACCATTCTTGGTGCCTGTGGCATTGCGTATGTACTGCGCTTTATGCGCGCTATGATTCAAGGGGGAATAGAAGTAGGGTTCGATGCTAAAACAGCTACAGCTATTGTGAGTCAAACCATGAAGGGCGCTTCGGAACTTATTATTCAGAACGGAACACATCCTGAAAGCGAAATAGACAAGGTTACTACACCAAAAGGCTGCACGATTACAGGCCTGAATGAGATGGAGCATGCTGGTTTCAGTTCTGCCCTCATCAAGGGGATTGTGGCATCCTACAAGAAGATTGAACGTCAATAATCTGTAAATTCAGACCATGAAAGCTCTTTTTTCCTTCCTATTGCTACTTAGTTTTTCTTTCTCAGGATTTGCGCAAGCAGATAACCACTCGAAAGATGAGAAGGTTGCAGTAAAGGCTGCTGAAAAGTGGTTGAAGGTGGTAGATGAAGGGGAGTACGGAACGAGCTGGGATGAAGCAGCGGCCTATTTCCAAGCCAACATGACGAAAGATGGATGGAATGCTGCGCTAGAGGGAATTCTACCAGCACTCGGTAAAGTGAAGTCTAGAGAATTGGTTAGCGCACGGTTTCTGACTAAAATACCAGGTGGTGCAGATGGAGAATATGTAATGATTCGTTTTAAGACGAACTACGAGAACAAGGCTGAGGCTATTGAGACCGTTACTCCGCAAAAAGGGGAGGATGGACAGTGGCGCGTGTGTGGCTATTTTATTAAGTAGAGACGCAATGCATTGCGTCTCTAACGGCATTGTTTTCTAACGTTTAACCAACTCCACCCACAACTCTCTTCCTAGTCTTGGTTTGATGGAATTCAAGCATGGATTCATTGATTCGATTTTGAAGTAATCTTCAAAGTATCCTTTGTATTCTACTTCGTTTCCTCCGAATGGAGGTCCTTTCTCGGTTAGTTCGAAGCAGAACATAACACCCGCCAGTTTTCCTTTAGGAGCCAACAGTTGGTGCATTTTTTTGGTGTAGGCAAGGCGTAACTCCGGATTAAGCGCGCAGAAGAATGTCTGTTCTAAAATGAGGTCGTATTTTGCTTTGTGTTCGAAGAAATCGCCTAAGATTAAATGCGCTTCTGGGAAATCGGGAAACCGTTTGTGGAAGCTTTCTAAGGCCAATGGAGCAAAATCGATTACAATCACGTTCTCAAAGCCTTGTTCGTACAAGTACTCCGCTTCATAGGCATTTCCGCAACCGGGTATTAGAATTCGAATAGACTTTTCCTCCAGCGTATCGATGAATTCTTTTAGCGGTGTGCTAGGCGAACCGAGGTCCCAACCTGTTTGGCTCTCCGCGTAGCGATTGTTCCAGAAGTCTTTGTCTAAGTTCAATTTCTGTTCGTTTCCCATTCGAGTTTAGTCAGTTTGTAGCGCCTATCGGTGCATTTGTCTCGTTCATTGTAGAACTCTCTTTCAGGCTTGAAAAAGCGGTCTAAAATCTTAACCGAGGCAATGTTGGTTACGTTTACATCTGCCGTAAGCAGGTCAATTTTCAACTCAGTAAAGCAGTATCGAAGCATATATCGGGTAAGTTCTGTTCCGTACCCTCGACCCCAATAACGTTGTCTAAACCGATAACCGATTTCTCTCTCTTTATCTGGATTGGTAAGTAACGCGCACAGACCAATTAGTTCATTCGCGTCTTTTTCAAAGACTCCCCAAATTACCTTTTCGCATGCTGCTATTGGCGCAGCGTAGTTTCTGAAGTTCTCGAATTGACTAAGAATCTCATCCATTGGCCAAAGCGGCTGGGGGATAGGCGCGATTATTTCTGGCGCAGAAAGCAGTTCGATAAAGAACGCTTGGTCTTTGGTTTCTAACTCACGAACAGAAAGTCGTTTTGTTTCGAAAACAGTCATCTCAGCTTTTTCGCACAAGCAAAACAACGCTTTCTACGTGGTGGGTATGTGGGAACATATCTACTGGACGAACCTTTTTCACTTCGTAGTTCTCGCTTAGCAATTGCACATCACGGGCTTGTGTAGCTGGATTACAGCTCACGTAAACAATCCGTTGGGGCAGAAGCTCATTCAGTCGTGCAATGACGTCTCCGTGCATCCCAGCGCGTGGTGGGTCGGTAATTACCACATCTGGCTTGCCTTCTTTGGCTATCAGTTCTTGGGTAAAGACATCTTTCATGTCGCCTGCATAGAAACTGGTGTTCTCAATGCCATTCAATTCGGCATTCAATCGCGCATCAACAATGGCAGGTTCAACATATTCTATGCCTACTACTTTCTTGGCATGTTTAGCTACAAACTGCGCTATGGTGCCAGTTCCTGTGTAAAGGTCGTAGACCACTTCTTGGCCCGTTAAACCCGCAAACTCTCGGGTAATCTTATACAACTCATACGCCTGCGGACCATTGGTTTGGTAGAATGATTTAGGTCCCACGCGGAACTTCAACCCTTCCATTTCTTCCATAATGTAGTCGTTGCCAGCATGCAGTTGGATATCCAAGTCGGCAATGGTATCGTTTGGTTTGTTGTTAAATACCCACAAAACGGAGGTTAGTTGTGGGAATTCCTCTACCAGTGTATCTAAAATCAACTTCACATCATCTGGACGGTCTTCTGCCACACTCAGAATAACCATCCATTCGTTGGTCATGGTACTCCGCACAATTAAGTTGCGCAGAAAACCCGTTTGCGCGTTTAAGTTGTAGTAAGAGAAGTCGTTTACTAGGGCAATGTCTCTCACACGGTTTCGAATAGCATTGCTAGGCTCTGCCATTAGGTGGCATTCCTTCACATCAAGCACCTTATCCCAACGCCCTGGAACGTGGAAACCCAAGGAAGGCACATCGTCAAACACCTGTCCGCTGTCTACCTCTTCTTGTGTTAACCACCTGCGGTGGCTAAAGCTGAATTCTAACTTGTTTCGGTAATTGAAAACATTGGCTGAGCCAAGGATTGGTTCGAAAGCATCTACCTGCACTTTTCCAATTCTTTGAAGAGCATCGCCTACTTGTTTTTGCTTGAATTCAAGCTGCTTCTCGTAGCTTAAGTTCTGCCATTTGCAACCGCCACACACCCCGAAATACTTGCATTTAGCATCAATTCGAAGGTTAGAAAATTCCTTTATTTCTTGCACATAGCCCTCTGCATAGTTCTTGCGTTTCTTCTTAATCTGAATATCGCACACATCGCCAGGAACCACGCCCTTCACAAATATGACCATGTCATTGACCCGCGCAATGGCCTGTCCTTTGTCGGCTATGTCTAGAATGGTCACATTTTCAATCACCTTATTTCGCTTTCTACCCATGGCGCAAAAGTCGG
>CALCGD010000169.1 GCA_937900875.1 uncultured Flavobacteriales bacterium | reverse complement strand
TCTGAATCAGTTCAAGTTTTCGCTGATTCAAAAGTATGTTTCTGATGTTCTGTTTCTGGAATTCTAATGGAGAAACGGTGTTTTTATACTTTATTTCTTTCACGTTAAGCAAGTAATGCGCTGTAGAGTCTTGCACGTGGGCAAAATTGTAAAGCGAAAAGTAGTTGACGTTGAGGTAGGATGTTTTAGGAATTTGAGCAAGAAGTTCTTCTAACGGAACCCATTGTTCATCATTTAAATGAAAGGATATTGCATGCTGAATACTGTATTCTTCCAACTCCGCTCTCTTATCTTCTTTGTCTGACCGACACAATGCGCCAATCTTTTCTACGTCTTTACTGCTCTTATCCAGCTTAACAAATATTGCCCTAGCAATGTTGTGCTGTAACTCAAAATTCTGCTTGTTATTGTTGTAGTATTTCTCAATCTGATTTTCAGAAACAACTGTATCTAAAAGTTGTCGCACCAGTTGCTTTTCGTATTGATAAATGATGAGCGAGCGTCTGTATTGTTCCAGTTGGGCACTTACATCTTTAGCCCCGCTTTCTAGGTTTAATTCTGCCTTTGAAAGCAACAATGCTTGTGTGGCCCATGTATGAATAAAGTTTGTCGCAAATTGCGCACTGTCTTCTGGAGTTAGTCCAACTGGCAAAGCAACAACTAGTTCATCTAAGTACAGATTATAGCTTTTTGCTCTCGCAATTACCTCACGAGTTTCCTGTTTCTTAAAAACATCGCACCCCGCTATTGGAAATAGCAGGGTGAGAATGAATACTGCAAATATTGAACGCAAGAATTGCTTATTTGATCTGTTTAAGAAGTTCGGAATTGGCGCTGAACTTGTATTTCTTTCGAAGCTCTGCAATCCATTCTTTCTCCAAGAAGTTTTGGTAGTCTGCAGTAACCAGGCCACGTGCTTCTTTCAATGTTTTTTGAGTTGGTTCTAGCACATTTTTTACCAATACAAGAACTTGGTTTCCGCCTTCTTTAAAAGGACCGTAAACTCCTTTTTCCCATTTTACATTGTCCAAAATCTTTTCATCATCGGCTTCGTAAAGGTCGTTTTCAATTCTTAGGTTGAGTTGAGAATTAGCGTTAAAGTCTTTTAGAATTGACTCTCTGTCTGGCTTACCTTTTTTCATTTTCTGACCAAGAATTGCTTTTAATGGCTCTACAATTGAATCCTTTTGACAATGGTAGATTTCGGCTTCGAGTCGCTTCTCCCACATAAATTTAGATCCGTTTTTAGCGTGATAAGCCTTAATCCCAGAGGTGTCTTTCACCGCTTTTGACCATACTTTATCGTCCGTTAAGTCGAAAAGCAGAATTCCGTCTCTGTATTCCTTCAGTAAAGCTTTATACTCTGGATATTTGGCCGGAAGCTTTTCTTCTTCGTATGCCATTAGACTTTCGTCTACGTACTGAGCATACATTCCATTCATAATAAGGTTAAGTTCCTCTGCTTTTCTACGCGTTTGATGCGTGCCAATGTAGCTGGCAAAATCGGCAAGAGTATACTTTCTTTCTCCAATTTTGAAAGCCATTGTAGATAAGTCTTTGGCAGTATCAGCGCTCCATTTCCCGTTCACCAAATCATTGGTTAGGTAAGGTAATAACTGATCAAGTGCTGCACGATTTTCTGAAAACCCGTATTCCTTTTTAACTCGGTTAAGAACAGACAGTTTGCTCATTTGCGAACGACTGTCTTTCGCAACTTTAGCGCTTAAGTCTTTCTCTACATCTTCAAATTTTGGAACACCAAATCGCTCCAATCTTTTAATAATGTGCCACCCGTAATCAGTAAGAACTGGAGCAGAATAATCTCCATCTTTTTGAAGAGAATAGGCTGCTTCTTCAAACTGAGGAACCATTTTTCCTGTTCCGAACTTCGGTAATTCACCCCCTTTTGCGGAAGAACCTTTGTCTTCAGAATACTTCTTGGCGATGTCTTCAAAATTCTGCCCTTTATCAAGCAATGCCTTTACCTCATTAATTTTTACCTCGGCATTCTTTACATCTTCTTCAGAACTTTCTTTTCCTGTTTTAATCATGATATGAGCCGCTCTTATTTCGCCTTGCGCTTCTCTGTGCCCAATTACTTTAATTAGATGGTACCCAAATCGAGTTCTAATCGGCATGCTGATTTGTCCGACAGCTGTATTGAACGCTGCGGACTCAAATGGATAAACCATTCTCAAAACTGAGAACCAACCTAAATCTCCCCCGTTATCCTTAGCTGATGGATCCTCCGAGCTTTTCTGTGCAATTGCCGCGAAATCTCCTTTTTGAGCAGCTTTTCTCAGGTTAATAACCTTGTTGTAAGCAGCAAGCGTGTCCTTAGGAAGAGCATCCGGTCCTATTTTAACTAGAATATGACTCGCTCTTATATCTTTAAGCGACCTTTCGTATGCTTCTTGAACCAGTTTTACTGTTACTTCTTTATCGGTTAAATAAGGCTTTGCAAGTTGCTTTTGGTAGCCTTTTAACTCTTCAATAAACTTTCTTACCGTATCTAAACCAAGCTCTTCAGCTTCGCGCACTTTTAGTCTAAAATTGATGTACAACTCTAAATACTCGGCAAGGTCTTTTTGATCAACCACCTCATCGCGATTATTCTTCTTGTAAACCGCTTCAAATTCTGACAGTGTAACGTTCTGTCCATCTACCGTTAATAGAACAGGATTCTCCTTTTGAGCAAAAAGATCAACGCTACCGACCAATAGGCCAACAAGCAGAGTTGTTTTAAAGATATTGTTCTTCATTTTTTTAGTGATTTTTAATAAGGGTCGCAAAAATAGAAAATTGAGCATGCCAAAACTGCCCGATTAAGGACTGTAATTAGGTGCTTCGCTAGTAATGGTTACACCGTGCGGATGGCTCTCCCTAAATCCCGCAGGAGAAATCTTAATAAACTTGGCGTTTTGAAGGTCTGTTATGGTTGTTGCACCACAGTATCCCATTCCCGCTCTAAGGCCTCCAACTATCTGGTACATTACCTCGGTTAGCGTTCCTTTATAAGGTACTCTGCCTACAATTCCTTCTGGTACTAGCTTCTTTACGTCATCTTCAGCATCTTGGAAATAACGGTCCTTAGAGCCTTGCTGCATAGCTTCTAACGAACCCATTCCTCGGTACGTTTTAAATTTTCTTCCTTCAAGAATAATGGTTCTTCCTGGCGACTCTTCCGTTCCTGCAAACATGCTACCTGCCATTACAACATCCGCGCCAGCAACCATTGCTTTTACAATATCTCCAGTAAATTTCACACCGCCATCCGCAATTACTGGAACCCCCGTTCCTTTTAGAGCATTAGCAACATTCATTACGGCTGTAAGCTGTGGAACTCCCACGCCCGCAATAATTCGAGTGGTACAAATAGAACCTGGTCCAATACCCACTTTAACCGCATCGGCACCGTGTTTTACGAGCAACAATGCCGCTTCGGCAGTTGCAATATTTCCAACTACAACTTGAAGATCTGGATATGCCTTTTTCGCTTTTTTAAGTGCATCAATCACTCCCTTAGAATGACCGTGAGCTGTGTCAATAATGATAGCGTCAACATTTACTTCTGCTAAGGCAGTAACCCTGTCAAGCATATCCGGTGTTACTCCTACAGCCGCTGCAACACGCAGTCGACCATGAGAATCCTTGCATGCGTTAGGTCTCAGTTTTGTTTTAATAAGATCTTTGTAGGTGATTAGCCCAACCAACTTGTAGTTTTTATCTACAACTGGCAGCTTTTCAATTCTGTGTTTTTGAAGAATGGCCTCTGTTTTCTGGGTATCCTTGACATCTTGCGTTGTGATGAGATTTTTAGTAGTCATCAAATCGGTAATTGGCCGCTTCATGTTGCGCTCAAACCGAAGGTCTCGATTGGTAATGATTCCTACCAATTTATGATCGTCATCTACAACTGGTATTCCACCAATTTTGTACTCAGCCATCATCTTTTCAGCATCGCCTATCAAGGCGTCAGCTTTCAGAGTAACTGGGTCCAATATCATCCCGCTTTCGGCACGTTTTACCTTACGCACTTCCATAGCTTGCTGTTCTATGGACATATTTTTATGGATGACTCCAATACCACCTTCTTGTGCAATGGCAATGGCCATGGCGGCCTCGGTTACGGTGTCCATAGCAGCAGATACAATAGGCACGTTAATGCCAATTTTCCGGGTAAACTTGCTGCTAACGTTAACATCGCGCGGCATCACTTCGGAATAAGCTGGAACTAGGAGAACATCGTCATAGGTAAGTCCCTCACCAAGGAACTTTGTAGAATCTAACGACATGAGCGAATTTTTTCTTTGAGAATAAAATTCGTGCAAATGTAAAAATTTAAGCGGGTCAAAATACGGTTTAGCAGCCGTTTGCAAATAGATGGTTATGCTAACTGTCAATACTTATTTTTGAGAAGTTTCAAAATCAACTTACTAAGTATAAATGTTGTTTAATCAGCGTAGAGTATTCCTGTTTTGTCTTTTGACAAGCGTGTCGTTTTTTACAATTTCTGGCTGCGAAGTTTTTGTTGACTTCGGTCTCAAGAGCTCCACATTTGAGTTGTATGAGTCTAAAATACCTGGGAATGAACTCAATATGTTGACACTCATGTTGCCAGGATATCAGGCTAACAATCCTGATTTCAAGTACATTATTAAGTATTATGGTAACGACCGTTGCACTGGAGAATACTTTGCTGGAGATACGCTCCAATATCTGGTAGAAGGTACTTGGAGTTTACCCGAACCAGATGTTTTAAGAATCAATCTGGATCAGTTTGTCGATGCAGAATTTAAAATCTCTAAGCTAGATAAGGTCACATATCTATTGGTGACTGAATCTAATGCCCATGGACTTCCAATAGAGCCGCCAACCACGCCTCTTCATATGTACAATCGCAAGCTACATTGATGGCGGAAGACAAAATTTATGAGCACATAGTAGTGGGGTCTGGATTTGGCGGAAGTGTGTCTGCTATGCGCCTTTCAGAGAAAGGATATGATGTTCTCGTTCTCGAGATGGGAAAGCGCTGGGAATCTAAAGATTTTCCAAAAACTAACTGGAACGTAAGAAAGTTCCTTTGGGCACCTGCCATCCGAACCTTTGGTATTCAGAAAATCAATTTCCTGAACAAGATTATGGTTTTAGGGGGTGCCGGAGTTGGAGGGGGAAGTTTGGTTTACGCCAATACGCACATGTTTCCACCCGATGCCTTTTTCAATAATCCTGTTTGGTCTAGTATTCGAGATTGGAAACTGGCGTTGGCACCATTCTACGAAAAAGCGCGATTCATGCTTGGTAGCACCAAGTATGAACCAGAAGGGCCAGAAGACGAAGTGCTGAAGCGGATTGCTGCAGACATGAATCAATCGGAAACGTACAAACCGGTAGACCATGTTGGGGTTTATCTCGGTGATCGAGAAAAGGAAGTAGACCCGTATTTCAATGGCTTAGGTCCTATGCGAAAAGGCTGCACCGAATGTGCAAATTGCATGGTAGGCTGTCGGTTTAATGCAAAGAATACTTTGGATAAAAACTATCTGTGGTTTGCAGAAAAATGGGGAACAAAGATTGAAGCTGAAACGCGGGTAATCAAGGTTGAATTTAAGGATGATGTTTACCACGTTCATACTGAATCTTCAACATCACTATTTGGGAAAAAGAAGCGAGTTTTTAGAAGTCGTGGAATCGTTTTTTCAGCAGGAGTTCTTGGAACCATGAAGTTGCTTTTTAGACAAAAGGAAGAGTTTAAAACGCTTCCCAACCTTTCAGATAAGTTGGGTGCAAACCTGCGTACTAACTCAGAATCGCTTTGCGGAATTGCTGGAATCGATAAGAAAATGAACCATGGGTTGGCAATTAGCCGCGTTTTTAATCCGGACGACAATACCCACATAGAATTAGTGAAATACGGTGATGGATCGGGAGCAATGGGATTGCTTTCGGTGATGGCGGCAGGAGATGGTCCTGCTTTTGTCCGAACAGTAAAAATGATTTGGAATCTTATTACCAGTCCGCGTAAAGCTTTCAATGTAATTAGGAGAGATTTTGCGCATCATTCAATCATTTTGCTGGTCATGCAATCATTAGACAACGCCTTACAAATGAAATGGAAAAAAGGGTTCTTCGGTGGAAGCCTTAAAGTCGCTAATGGAGAAAATGCACAGGTTCCCGCTTTTATTGGAGTAGGGCAAGATGTAATGCATCGCTATGCCGAAAAAACGGGCGGAAC
>CALCGD010000168.1 GCA_937900875.1 uncultured Flavobacteriales bacterium | reverse complement strand
TCAAACAAGAGAATAACGCCACTCACAAAATCCTTAAAAACCTCTTGTAGCCCAAGACCAACACCAACCAATAATGCAGCCGAACCTGCAAGTAATACCGTTAAATGAAATCCAGCAGATTCTAACCCAAGCAATACCGCAAGTACCCACAAAACGTATTGAAGAAGTTTAAAAACAGAAAGTCTTCTACCCCTTTCCAATTCAGAGTCAATTCCGCGATTTACAACGACCTTTTTCAGACCCCAAGAAACAATCCAAGTAACGGCCACAATTACCACCAAAACCACTATTTGCAACATGGTTAGATGATAGTTGCCAATGGAAATAAGATCGCGCTGAAGAAATTCTTTCATAAGTGTGATATTGTATACAAAGCTACGTCAAGCAAAAGTAGGTTCGACTCAATTACCTTGATTGAGGTATGAATACCCCGGTAATACAGATTGCATATTTACGAGAATAGGGGGCATAAATTCTTCATTTCTCTACGTGATTTTCGGAGTTTCAATTAATCGGCAAACACAATCAGTCAAAATTTGATGTCTTCTTGTTGACAAGTTTCAAAATGTTTGTAATCTTGACGCACCTTAACAATCAGTTAAACAACCCCAAGCATATGAGAAAAGTCTTTACGCTCCTCTCTTTATTTCTTCTCGTTTCTATTGTTGCTTTCGCACAAAACAAGACCGTTACGGGCACCATCAAGGACAAGAAAAGCGGTGAGACGCTAGTTTCTGCTTCTGTAATTATTAAAGGTACAACTACTGGAGTCCAGACGGATTTAGACGGTAAGTTCTCTATTGAGCTTGACTTAACCGACCCTCAAACCCTTGAGATTACTTATTTGGGGTATCAAACCTTCGAGATTGTTGTGGATAAAACCTCCACTAACCTCACAGTTGAAATGGAAACGGTGAACATGATTGGACAAGAAGTAGTTATTTCTGGTTCGAGGGTTTCCGAAACAATACTAGAGTCCTCAGCTTCCATCCAAAAAATGAATACGCGTGAGATAAACGAGATTGCCTCGGGAGATTTCTATTCTGGCTTAAGCACACTTCAAGGTGTTGATGTTACTACATCTAGCCTCGGATTTCAGGTCATTAACATGCGTGGTTTTAATACGACTGCTCCGGTTAGAATCGTTCAGTTTATTGATGGAATGGACAACCAAGCGCCAGGTTTGAACTTCCCTGTTGGAAATATGGTTGGTGCCAACGATTTGGATTTGGAAAGTGTTGAAATCATCAGCGGTCCTGCCTCGGCACTTTATGGACCAAACGCTTTTCAAGGAGTAGTAAGTATGCGAACCAAAAATCCGTACGATTATCCAGGTTTGTCTGTTAAGATACAAGGCGGTATGCGTGATTATGTGGATGTACAAGCACGATACGCTGGTGTTTACGGTAAAGAAAAACGTCTTGGATTGAAAATTACTGGTCAGTACAAACGTGCTTACGATTGGGTTGCCAACGACACTACTTACCGACCTGTATTTGATGACCCAACTGACAGTACTGCTGCCAACCTATATGGTGATATTGAAACAGACATTGATCTTTCGGCTATTGTTGAACAGGCACAGACTGACCCAGAAAACACACAAGAACAAAGAGATGATTTTGTGGCCTTGAACAATTGGCTTGGGCTGGTTTCTCCAAATGCATATCCAGGAACTATTAATGTTCGTGCACCAGGCTATAAGGAGACAGACCTATCCAATAATCAAACTTATAGCGCAAAAGCTACGGCTGCCTTGCATTATCGATTTAAGAAAGGGATTGAAGCATCGCTTACCTACAAATTTGGTATTGGTACTGCTATTTATCAGGCGTCAAATAGGTACAGCATCAACAACATTCTTTTCCAGCAAGTAAAGGGTGAGGTTACCGGCCGAAACTGGAGTTTGAAGGCCTATTCAACCTTCGAAGATGCAGGAGACTCTTACGACATTGTTTTCACAGGTATCAACATTTCTAAAGAAGGAATTGCTGATTACGTTGGAGAATATCTTGGAGCATACTTCGATACGTTGAAGATTATGACGGAGGATTTTGACGATGATGCTACCAACGAAGAAGTTGCAATTGCTCATGCTCACGCCCTAGATATGGCAGAAACAAACGGCTGGATTCCAGCTGGTTCGACTAAATTCGATTCGCTTAGAAATGAAATTGTAAACAATGCCGACCTAGAAAAAGGCGCCAAGTTCACAGATAAATCAAACCTCCAGCATGTGGAAGGTCAGTATAACTTTGATTGGCCTTGGTTAGATGTATTGGTTGGTGCTAGTTTTAGACGTTACGACCCACAATCATTCGGAACCATATTTGCCGATACACTTGTAAATGCTGGAGATACTTTAGCAAATGGTTCAGCAGATTTGAACGCAGAATTCGTAGACCTTTCTCTTTGGGAAACAGGCGGATTCGTTCAAATATCCAAGAAATTCTTCAATGATAAATTCAAAGTAATGGCATCCGTACGTGCAGACAAGAACAAGAATTTCCCTGTTCAGTTCTCGCCACGAGCATCGCTTATGTACAATTTGAAAGGGCACATTTTCCGTGTATCTGGGCAGAGTGCATTCCGTACTCCTACCCTACAGAATCAGTTCATTCGATTGGATGTTGGTCCACTTACCATATCTGGAAACCTGAATGGTTGGGATAACCTATACACGCTTGAATCTGTCACTGATTTTGAGAACTACCTAGACAGTGTTCAGACAGAAGGTGTTTGGTACGATTCTGTTTATGACGATGCCTCTGGAAAACTGAAGACGTTCTCTGCCAAGAAAATAAGACCAGAGCAGGTTAGAACTGTTGAAGTTGGATACCGTGGGGTTGCCTTTAAAAAACTGTATATAGATGCAAACTTCTATTACAATTGGTACACCGATTTCATTGGAGAAATCAGAGTTGTTCAGCCAGAAAATGCGGTTGCTGGAGAGCAAAGTGGTGTTGATCAACTACTCTCTTACTCTCCAAGTAATGAGAGCTATACTCGGTATCAAATTCCAGTAAATGCAGAACAAGAAGTGCGATCTATGGGAGCAACCATCGGGCTTGTTTACTACATAAACGAAACGTATTCGGCATCGTTAAATTACAATTGGGCTAAGCTTGTAGACGATGACCTAGACGACCCAATAATCCCTGGATTTAACACACCAGAACACAAGATTAACGTTGGCATTAAAGGCCGCAAGGTGTGGAAAGGGCTTGGTTTTTCAGCCAACTTCCAATGGGTTGATCAATACACATGGAGAAGCACTTTCGGTGATGGTATCGTTCCATCCTACTCTTTCTTAGACGTTCAACTGAGCTACGAAATACCAAAATGGTTTTCTACGCTGCGTTTAGGAGCCTCAAATGTTTATAACTTACAACGACAAGAAGCCTACGGTGCACCAAGAATTGGAACCATGGTTTATGGCTCAGTAGTATTTGATATTAAAAAACTCTAACCCCCAAATAATTATGAAAAGAGTTCTCCTTTCACTCATCCTTATTGGAACGTTTTTTAACGCTTCCAAAGCACAGGATATAATACTCAATGGTCAGATTGACAATTTGCTTGAGTTCTGCACCCCATTCTCGGAAGAGTTTATCATGTCTGACAGCGTAAAGCTGATGACGGACGTTTACTTGCCCGTAATGCGAGATTGTCTTATGGTGCCAATTAGCATTGAGCTACCTGCCGAATTACAAGGCATTTTTGGCAGTGCACCAATTGAGTACAATTTGGAATTAATACCTCGCGGAACGCAATATGTTATCTACGATTCGTTAAACGGTCAGCCAAATCCTAACCCTTATAAGCTACCGATGGTTCTTACCAGAACTCCGTACGATAAAGGAGATTTAAATGCGGAAGAGGCCCCAATTATGTGTCTTCTTGGTTACGCGTTTGCAAAGCAAGATCAACGTGGCAGGTATGCTTCTGAAGGTGTTTACTTGCCGCTTACTAGCGATGGCTGGGACAAGGGTGTTTACCATCCAAACTCCCAACACGTATTGGACAATACAGACCCGAACGATCCGAAAAACGGAAACCGTCATGAAGATGGTTATGACACCAAAGAATACATTAAGCACCGCCTAATGCGTGATTATGATTTGGACGGTGACGGTATTACAGACACCACAGATTTGCTTTACACCGGGCGTTATGCCATGTTTGGCGCATCTGCTTTAGGGTACAATCAATACCAAGCTGCCGCTGCGCACATGATTGATGTAAATGAGCCTGGTCTTAAATGTATTATGCCAATTGTTGCTCCAGCAGACTTCTACAAAGGGGTAGGATATCCAAACGGAGTGCTTAGAGACAGATTGGTTACAGGTTGGTTGAAAGGTCAAATCTTTTCGGGAACTGACGATGATTTAATTCCTATTGATAATGATGAGCAGAACAACATTCACAGTTCTGCCGATTACAATTTGCCACAAACCATTACAGTAAATGGGGTAGAAAAAACGTTCCAGCAAAACAAGTTTGATGCTGCCAACTTGGCCATCGACCACTTTGCTTCTGTTCAATATCCAGACCCAGTTACGGGTATTCCTACCTGTGGCTACTATCCAAATGCATCTGGTCGTCCAGAAATTGACATCAGCCGTGCTGTAACAGATCAATTTGGAGAAGGACAAATAGACGGCCAATACAGCCGATTTAGAAACATGGAAGTACCAGGATATCACCTTTGTGGTTGGTGGGACATTTTTGTGGATTCTCAAACAGAGAGTTGGGCCAACATGCGAAGACACCTGAGCAACGATAAGTTCAATCGTCCGGGTGTTACCAACCGCGAGTTACAGAAGTTGGTTCTTGGACCATGGGCTCACCAAACAATCGGCTCTACTACTACTGGAGACAGAACTTATCCTGAAAACGTAAACGACCTTCTGGGCATCAACTTCGATGACTTTAGCGAGACGAATATTCCAATTGACAAGGCGCTTAACTCTGAGGTAATTGGCTGGTTCCGTTACAACCTCAACTATCATCCAGATGAGTTTATTGGAGAGCCAAAGTTTGTGCTTCCAGAATCGGATAACCTTTATCCATTTATCGATCTTGGATTGCTCGGAACAATTAGTATTCGTGTTCCATCAGAGCCTGTAAAGCTTCCGTACACACAGCTTATTGGTGTGCTTACAGGTGTTGAGCCATTGACAGGTCTTAAAGCCGAATTGGTTTACAACTCGCCACTGCTTGGTACTGGAAGTATTCCAATCGATTTACCAGACATTCCATTAGACAATGTAATTCCTGGTTTGAATGCGGAATCAATCGACCCTATTCCTTACAGAAACTTCGCAGATCAAAACGAGATTCCTAACGTTCGTCTTTACGTTGTAGGCCCAAACAACGACTCGGAGCCACAAAACGTTGGACTTTCTAACTACTGGTTGGGCGTAGATACATTCCCACTTCCAGAAGGAAGAGATTGGGATGCTATTCAGCGAGAAACGTATTACATGCACCAAAATGGAGCACTAAACCATCAAGCGCCAACTACAGATGAAGGTTGGAAAATGTATGTACACGATCCAGACGACCCGATTAGAACAGTTGGTGGAGCTAACATGATTGTTAAAACGCCTGATGGAGAGCGTGATGCTCAAGGTCAGTTTAACTTGAAAGATCCACGCTACGAACCGTTTACTATGAACCGTCCGGGTGTTATTTCTTTCGAAAGTGCAGCCGTAGAAGATTCAATGTGTATCGTTGGTTTCCCTCGCGTTAAGCTATACGCCAAGAGTAACATTGGTGGCTTAAATGAAGGACCAACCGACACCGATTTTATGGTGAGAATTGTAGATGTTTATCCTGATGGAAGAGAGTATTTCGTACAGGGCGGAACAGTCAATGCCCGTGCTAGAGACTACGTGAGAATGTTGGTTGAAGAGCCTTGGAAAGACTACAATATTCCGTTTGAGGGAGACGATATTCCTTTCACAAACATTGAGATTGGACAGACCTACGAGTACGTTTTCGACCTACTTCCAATTGCTTACACGTTTGGAGACGGACACAAAATCAAAATTCTGATTAGTAGTAGTAACTACAACCGTTTCCAGGTGAATGCGAATGTTCCAATTATGCCGCATGAATTCTTCAGAAGAAAGCCTGGAGATGGTCAGACCTACATTTTTGAAGGAGAGGAGTATTCTCCGCGAATTGCTATTCAGCGCGTTCATTTCTCTGATGAGCACCCTACTCAAATTACCTTACCTGTTTACACCAAAGGCTATGCTACAAGTGTAGAAGATGCGCCAACGGCAGAAAACGAAGGACCGCAAATGCTGGTTTATCCAAATCCATCTTCAGATGTGGTTACGGTGTATATAAACACAGCCGATGATTACGAACTAAAGGTTCTTTCTTTGGATGGTTCGCTTATTAGAACCGAAGGCGTTTTTACCGACAACAAGATTATGGATGTATCTCAGTTAGCTGAGGGATTCTATTTTATTGAACTCACAAACACTAAAACCAACGAAAGGTTAGTACAGAAGTTCACCAAAATGTAAACGGTTTTTATTCCGTGTGTAAAGCCCCGCTAGCCAATTGGTTAGCGGGGCTTTATCTTTGCATAAAATTGAAAGCATGGCACAAAAGAGAAGTCCAGAATCTACACTGGCTATAAATACCGAAATCGTACTCCCAAACGACACCAACACCTTGGGAAACCTAATGGGTGGAAAATTGCTGCATTGGATGGACGTTATTTCTGCCATTTCTGCCCACCGTCTGTGCAAGCGTGTTTGCGTAACAGCATCCGTAAATAATGTCACCTTCCCAAAGCCAATTAAGCTGGGAGATATTGTAACGCTGCGGTCTAAGGTATCTCGCTCATTTAACTCAAGTATGGAAATCTTTATAGATGTGTTTGTAGAAGACCGTTCTAGCGCAGAACAGATAAAAGTGAACGAAGCCATTTACACCTTTGTGGCGGTAGACCAACTTGGCAACCCGATAAGCGTACCAGAAATAGAACCACAGACAGACGAAGAAAAAGAACGTTTTACGGGCGCATTAAGAAGAAAGCAACTCAGCCTTATTCTAGCCGGAAAAATGAACCCGAAGGATGCCACAGAATTGAAGGCGTTGTTTGTGGATTAACCACAAAGCCACACACGACCCGCTTGCAGCGTCCTCCCCAGCATAACTACCCAAAAAGGCGTTTTGAAAACCCGTTGTAAGGCTGCTTCCACTTAAATAACCTACTGCAATATTTCTATTGCCAGTGGTAATCGTATTCATTTCATTAAACATACCCACACCTACATTACGTGCTGTATCTATATATAGCGCCTCCATGCTTCCAATGCGGTAGAAATTGAAGGTGTCTAGGTTTATGTTGCCCGCCACATCTAAACGAAAATTTGGCCCCGCTAGCGCGCGTTTGTACCCCATTGACCTACGGTAACAAACTTGTTGGTGGCTCCAACGCCTAAAATCGTCTGTACATTACAGAGGTAGGTGCCAATTGCAAATTCTCGGGTTGACACATTTACATGGTCTGCACTCCTATCGATATTTAATCGCTTTACTTCAATTCCGTTGGTATCGTAAATACTTATTACACCTGAACTTACACCCTGCGGCAGCGCATAATCAATTCTTACCTCATCCGAGGTAGGATTAGGATAAACGAGTAATGAACTACCATCACTCATTTGGCCAACAGGCCCTGCTTCAATGCCTACCTGTAGTGCACCGGGCAGTCTATATACATACGCATTTCCGTCACCTTCCCACCCACTTAAAATCATAAACGTTCCTTCGCTTGTGGTATAAATGGGTTGCTGGTTTTGAGGAACGCTTACATTCAATCTTGGCCATTCGTCATTTGCGGTAAACAGAATAGCACCATCCTCATTAACCACTTGCGTTACACTTCCTTGGTTGCCATTCTCGTCTAAGTAAAGGAACTCAATCTCATCATCCAGATCAAAAAGGTGCTGAGATACATACATGATATTCGCATTGTTGTAATTGGGATTCATGTCGGTGGCTGCTGCATAAGAAATGCTTTTCCATAAAGCATGATCAAGGTTATAGAATTTGAGGGTTCGGTTCTCGTTGTCTCTAAACAGGAACTTATCTCCATCCAATTCAAAATGAACAACCTCTAGCGTCTGCCAGCTTGAATTACCCCCGTAATGCCCAGCATTTGAGTAGGTTTCATCCAACGTTATCTGTGCACTTGCCCCAAGACAAGTGCACAGCAGTAATAATAAGATCGCGTGTTTCATATCGTATAGTTTAACTGTTTTTGTTAATCTGTTTTTGTCATCTTTTTGCTGTCCACCACATTGCCGTCAATCACCAATGTATAGGTATAAATTCCTGTAGAAAGGTCAGCAGCAAACACGTTTAAACTACCCGCACCTGTATCCTTAATGGAAACAGACTTCACTTGCTGTCCTAAGGCATTATGGAATACTATTTCGGCACGTGTCGCATCGGTCGGAATCAAATAGGTTATAGTGGTTCTTTCGGCAAACGGGTTCGGCACGTTCTGTAATAGAACGAATTCATTCGCATTCAGAATTTCCTTCACACCTGTTAGTGTATCACATGGCAAGCACGTTTTAATAACCAATAAATCAACGTTGCCCTGTGCCTCATAAGTTTGACCGCCAAATTCTACAGTGCCATTTAAGTACGCAAGTAGCGCCACATGGCCATCGCCAAAACTTTCAACTTGAAGTATCCCATTTTGTCCTGTGCCTTCCAACTGTAAACCACATTTCGGTTTGCTATCCGTATCCAGCGAAAACAGGAATCCGTCATTTTCCCCATCTGTTGTATTTGTGAAAGTTTCACCTTCATAATCAAAAACATCTGAATAGAACTCGCCTCCCACCCAAATCGAACCATCAGAGGAGGTCATACATTTGGTCGCGTCAAAAGAATTTCCACTTCCATTTTTCAGCCAAGTGATACTGCCATCAGACCTCTCGAGGTGTCCAACAAAAACATCATTTTCCACTGGTGCAGGTAATTGTTCTCCAGCTATGGTAAATGCCGAATTCCAATAGAACCCCGAAAAATAAGCTTCTTCTTCACCCGACAAACTCAAACCGTATGCCCGAGGGTCAATGGCCGGGAAGCTTTGAGAATGATTCAACCAATCCAAACCGTAGTTTGCATTGATTGACATCTGATAGAGTTCGAAATGGTTCTCGGCTGGGGTAGATACAGTTGTCCCATCAAAAGACAACTCCCTGTCAAACCTGCCCTGTAGAATGCATCCAACAGAATCACAGTCGAAAGAATTGACCTCAACATTTCCATCTCCTCCGATGTTGACCGCATGTATCAAATTGCCATCAGTATCAAGCTTACCAAAAACCATGTCCTGATACCATAGTTCATCGTCCGAATAAAATACCTCACCACCAATCGAAACACTATCCGAGTATGGAATTACAAATGCCAAGTCAGTACCTGTCCAACAGATTGAATAACATCTGGAACCATTGTAATCACCTTTACGGAGCCATATCAAATCCCCAGAGGGTGAAAATTTAATTATTAAAAAACCTAACCAAGTTGCATCAGGACGGTCATAAACAACACCATCAATGGTGATTGAATTGGTCATCAGTCCACTGACATAGATATTGCCATCATTATCAGTCTGCAAATCTTGTGAAGTAGTAAAGCCCACTCCGTTAATTACCTTTAACCACAACAATCCCCCTTCAGAATCATATTTCGCCACGAAAAAGTCTGTGTCCTGCCCTGATGCGTCTGGTTCTGGAAACTGTTGCCCTGATACGATGAGACTTTCGGCACTATATATACCATTGGAAACTATCACATTGTAATCAGGGTCAATAACCAGCGAAGGCTGGTTATTAGCCAAATTTCCCGTAGGCAAACCAGAAATTTGTTGAACCCACTCACCTGGACATTGGGCCATCAAGCCCAATGACCAAAATACTCCTATCAGAAGTGCCAAAAAGATCCTCATCATATATCACTTAGATGACACCATCTTTCTGCTGGCAATCACATTGCCCTCACTAAGCAGGTAGTAGGTGAAAATACCTTTGCCGATGTCGGAAGAATAAACACGGATAGTTTCTGAGGTTCCATTTACTGGTGCGTTCAACATTACCGAACCTTTCATATCAACTATGAGTAACGAAACGTTCTTTGCCGATTCTGGCACTGACACCCTAATATCTGTGTAATCCGCAAACGGATTAGGGTCGTTCTGAAGCAAAACGAATTCATTCTTTTCGGACTTTGTAGAATGCTGCGTTTCCGTTGAAACCTCATCCGACATACGATAAGCAGGTTGTGCACAGCAACTTTCTACCATGGCCTGTAACCCGTCCAATCTATTTGTCAACTCAGTAATTGTTGCATCCTGTTGCTTGGCCAGCATATATAGGTAAATTGAAAGTTTGTGGTATCTAACCCCAAACGGCTCAACAACAGTAGAGTCAACCACAGCTCTTCCAAGAGTATCGCGTAAAACGCTTCCATCTGGCAAAAATGTATGTTTATACCGCATGTCAGACAGTGCAGGGAATACTTGCCCCACCTCTTCGGCAATAAAGCCGACATCACTATTTCCCCCATGAACTGGTTTCCAATCGTAGGATACAGGTCGAAGGGAAAAGAAGGCTTCTTTATCAAATTGCAAGTCATTAATATTCTCCTTAAAATGAGAGTTCGAAGCTCCCAAATCAATCAATTGAGAGGTCATAGTATTAAAACCAACATCATTCCCCAAGCCCCCTCCAAAGCTGTTTATGTAAGCGGTTCCTGCTACTTCCAAGGTACCGCTCGGATTAGTTGTCCCAATACCCAAATTGCCATTGGCGATCATGGTCATTTGTGCAGAGCCATCATTGGTCCAACTATAAAGCGGCCGGTTGGTTACGGGGTCTGTACCAAATTGAGAATTAAACAGCATGACTGGCACCGTGTTGGCCGTTGGGTCGAGATCCGCGGTGGCTACAAAGGAGAATGCAGCACTATTCGCATTATCATTTCTACCCCATATGGCCCCAGAAAATTCTCCCACAGTAGCATTGGTGTTGCCTATTCTCACATATTCATCCGTATCAGCGTCCGAAACAGAAAACTG
>CALCGD010000167.1 GCA_937900875.1 uncultured Flavobacteriales bacterium | reverse complement strand
GGACTTACGTTTAGTGAGAAGTTGGTGCATTTCAGCAATGCCGAGCGTGCTTTTACCTATGAGGTAATTGGGTTACCGTTTGTGGTATCAAGTGCTAAAAACGAATGGAAATTTTCCGAAGTGAATGGAAAAGCCACGCTGCATATGCACTTAAGACTGGAGATAGCCACTGGATTTGCGTGGATCCTTGGCGGTATTCTCAGTAAAAACATGAGTAAGGAAATGGGCAAACTTCATCAGGAGTTTAAGTACTACATGGAGAAGGGCGAAGTTCATCCGCGTAAAGCGAAGGAACGAACCAAGTAGAGTCTTACAATCTAAGACTGTTAATAGAATGTTGGAACATCAGCTCTAGCTTACTGATACTTTCCGTTATATTCGATAAACCAACTTAATCAACCATCATGACAGCGAATACTGATTTAATGGCCGATGCGAGAAAATCGCTAGACGGCAACTGGGGCATTGCTATAGGCGGAATGCTCGTTTACGTTATTGTTGCAGGTGCTTCTGGATTTATTCCTGCAGGTAGCCTTGTACTAGGCGGACCACTTGCCTTAGGGTATCTAATTTTTAATAAAAAAATCTCGGCTGGAGAAGAAACCAAGATTGAAAACCTCTTTGAAGGCTTTCAGAATTTTCTTCCTGCGTTAGCCACTTATTTACTAACCGCGGTGTTTGTGCTTTTGTGGATGTTGCTTTTCATTATTCCTGGAATAATTATGGCAATGGCCTATTCTCAAGCCCTATTCATCCTATCAGACGAGCCAGAAATTGGTGCTTATGATGCGATTAAAAAGAGTAGAGCAATGATGGATGGGTACAAAATGAAATACTTTGGGTTAATGCTCATGTTTGCGCTACTCAGTTTTGCATGCATCTTAACCTTAGGAATTGGGTATTTATTCCTCATTCCGTTTATGCAGGTAACCATGGTTAAGTTTTACAACGATGTAAAAGCTGATCATGACTCTATGCAAGCACCAGCAGAGCCTATTTTAGAAGCTTAACACTATTGAAGGGATGCTTCGAGGTAAGCGTCAATTTGTTCAAAGTTCATTCCAGAGATTAGCTCTCCTGTGGGGGTTACAATGAACTTAGCAGGTATGTCTGCAACACCGTATGATCGAGAAATTGGAGAGGCCAAAAGTATTTTGGCCTCTTCTACTATCTGATGTTTCCATGTAAACCCAGCTTTGTCCGCCACGGCTTTCCATCGTCTGTCATTCTTCTCAAACGCAATAGTCACAAACACTACGCGATCTCCATACTTCTCGTGCATAGCCATCAGCTTAGGCATATCTGCCAAGCATGGTCCGCACCAAGAGCCCCAAAAATCCAACAGCACATACTCTCCTCTCAGTTCAGAAAGCTTGAACGATGTACCATCAATTAACTCTGTTTCTATTTCAGGAGCAAGGTTATCTGAAGCTCCATCTCCGCAGGAAACAAAACCGATAAGCAAAAGAAGGAATAAGGTGTTTTTCATGCACGCAATGTAACGGTAGTTGAATCTTTTCGATCTGCCGCTGCCCGACAATTAGGTTCAGTTTATTTAGAAGAAGGTACTTCTACCCGTGCTGTATCTGGATGCGTAGTACCGAAAACACGATCCCAGAAGATGGTGCTTAAACCATAACCGCTATTTGGCGCTCTGTAATGGTGAAGAAGATGGCTTCGTTTTACTTTCTGAAACCAAGAATTCTTGAAATTGTAGAAATGAGACGCATAATGCATCAAATCGTAAACCATGTATCCAAATACAAATCCTGCAAAGAAACCTGCAGTTAAGCCATCATTTCTGAACAGTGCGTAAAAAAACCAATAGAAGATAAAAGCTAAACTGAGATTAATAGCAGGAGGCATTACCAAACGCAATGAATCATTCGGATAGTCGTGATGAATACCGTGCGCTATGTAGTGTATTTTCTTACCTAAGATGGTGGTGAATTCTTTATGAAAGAAGTACCGATGAATACAATATTCCATCAAGGTCCAGAAGAAATAGCCTGCAAATACCAAACCGGCAACCATGAGCCACGCCACCTCAAAAAGAATAGCAGATCGGTATATAAAATAGCCAGTAATAGGCACAAAAAGAATAGGTACGGATGTGAAATGAATACGCGAAAAGAAATCGAGAAACTTATTCTCGAACATTTTCGGAGACTCATTTCTAGCGGATACGAATAGTCGATTTCCCATAGCGTAAAGGTAATGTCCCTTGCGAGAGCACCCAAACAAAAAGCCCTGTAAACAGGAACATTTACAGGGCTTTTGAACATATGATGACAGTCTTAGAACTGGGCGTTTAGATATTTTGGCTCGTTGGTAGTTGGGCGTATATCCGTAGTGGTCTTCGTCATTTCGATTCTTATACGGTTGTTCCCAACCATCTCTTCGATCACAATGGTTTCTCCCATTTCGGCATTTACTTTGTAGTTACCTCGCTCTTCATAAAACCCATCTGGGTTGCAGATTAGCATGAGATAGGTATCCAAACCTGGTGCTCCTTGAGCGCCATTTGTTCCTCCCAGGCCTCCTGCATTTCTAAATATGCGATAGGTTCCATACCAGTATTCGTAAGGGTTGATAAAATATTCGAATTCGAACACACCAGCATTGGTTGGGTAAAACGAACCTAGTACAGGGTTGTTTGGGATGTTGGCATTATTATCCCAATAGCTGTATGGCATAGCATAATCGTAGTCCACTCCGAAGAATGCATCGCCAGGGCGACCGTCAGGACCAGGAACTGGGTCGATAACAAATACACAGCTTGAAAGCAACACGGACACTGAGAGTGCTACACTGAGACTTTTGAATAGGCTTTTCATGACATTGGTGTTTTGGTGTGGTAGTGTAAAACCAAACGGTGTGCCAAAGTGATGTTTTAGCTTTGATAGGAGAACAAACAGAGGGGTAACTAAACCATCTGGCTGGTAATTTTAGCAGACAGCAAACACAGCGGAATACTGCTTCCTGGGTGAACGCTTCCCCCGCAGAAATAGAGATTATTTACTCTGCTCGAGAAATTGGGATGACGAAGAAATGCGGCAAACTTTCCATTAGAACTATTTCCGTACACGGAACCAAATGCGCTACCTGTTTCCTGCTCAACGATTCTCGGATCAAGAACTTGCTCTAGTTCAACATGTGGCGCAATGTCCTTCTTCAATATTCTGCTAATCTTGGCAAGTACAGCCGTTTTGGTTTGCAAAACCAATTGGTCCCAATCTTGCCCTGAGTTATGCGGAACCGTAACCATGGCAAACCAATTTTCTTTGCCTACCGGAGCATCCGTAGCATTTTGCTTACTGCTTATATAAAGATAAACTGTAGGATCGGCAGACACCGTTTGTTTGCCAAACAACTGAGCATATTCTTGCTGCTGATCAGCACCCATGAACATGTTGTGCAGCTTAAGTTCAGGAAACGCAGTATCCATCCCCCAGTAAAACACAAGAACCGAACTAGATTTCGGCTGATTAAGCGCTCTTTTTGGCTTCTTTACCTCTGGCATTAAGTGTTGGTAGGTTTTAAACACATCCGAATTAGCTACTACCGCATCAAACCACTGCTCCTGCCCTCTTAAAACCAACCCAATGCAGGTCTCTTCTTCTATCGACAGCTGCTCTACGCGGGAGTTCAATTCCACGTGTACTCCTACACGTTTGGCTAGCCCTTCCATGGCATGGATTATAGACCGCATGCCTCCTTCGGGATAAAATGCACCCAAAGCCAATTCGTAATGCGAAATAAGATTGAGCGTGGCAGGTGCCGCAAAAGGGTCGCTGCCATTGTAGCTCGCATATTGATTAAATATGGAAACAACTTTCTCATCTTTCAGCAATTTAGAGTTGGCTTTAGCCATAGTTGTAAACGCCTCTACTTTGCTAAAATTGAGAATTCCGCGTAGCGTAGGCCAGTCCAAATAGTTTTTCCATTGATGTAAAGAGCGTTGCAAAAACACCTCATCTGTTAGCTCCAACTTTTCCTTCGATTGTTGAAAAAACGTGCGTAAATCAGCTGCTTTTACTGTGGTCTTAGTTGCGAATTCTTCTATCAACTTCTCAGTATTGGCATGCGTATGTAGCACCGTTCCATCTTCAAACAAGTATTGAAATACAGGATCTAACCGATGATAATTGAAATGCGCTCGCGGATTTTCTCCTGCCAATTCAAATAACTCGTCTATATAGCGCGGCATGGTAAGCACAGAAGGACCTCTATCGAACCTAAAACCTGCTTCACGATGTTCGGCAATCTTACCGCCTAAATATGCATTGGCCTCAAACAGGGTAACCTCATGCCCCTTCAATTGTAACCGAATTGCAACCGCCATTCCGGCAATTCCTCCTCCAACAACCGCAACACGTTTCGATTCCGCTAAATTTGTCACACCACAAATGTCTGTAGATAAAGCGAAAATACAGGAAGAACTTTCCTCCTATCTCCACAAACGGTTTCTAGCCAAGGATGTAACCTTAGTGCCAATGGCTACTTTTTCCGATTTTGGAATCGATTCTATGACCGTGGTTGAACTAGTGATGTACATAGAAGAACGTTTTGGCATTGAAATTCCTGCAGACCAATTAACTGGACACAACCTCAAGTCGTTAGATTCTTTGGTTAGCTGCGCAATGGCCAATAAAGCCAAATGATGAAGCAATCGCTTTCTGGCTCCGATTATTTCCACCTGCTTCTCGATAGAAAAATGCTGCGCAACGGCTTAGTTGGCAACATCTCTAGAATTCATTTAGAACTTGAATCCGCTACAGATTTACCTAGACTTGAAGAAAAACTCAGTACCAACAAAACCCTTCTTGCTGTTGCGAAACTCAGAATAAAAGTACGCTGGCCCTTACTTCCTATTTGGAAACAAAGACCAACGCAGTCTCATTTTTCGTGCTCCCAAATACATAGTAATATGGAGATGGCTGAGTTTGAAACCATCATTCTCAACCGTAAAGTAGACAACCAGAGCGGGCTAGTTTATTTAGACCTATGCGCCTTGGCAGACGGCACTAAACACCTAGTGGTTAGCATGCACCATGTGCTATTCGACCATCAAGGCATGATGAATTTTATGCACGCCTTGGCGGATGACTCAATCACTTTTCCTCTTTTCCCGAAGGAGGATGGAACAAATCTGTTCAAACGAATGCAAAACACCCTATCAATGACGCTCTACATGCTTTCACGGAGTTCGTGGAAATTAGGCTCCTTGGTAGACAGGAACACAAAGCCAAAAGCAGCGCCCAAATTCAGGATAATTGAATTTGATCAAGACCAAACTACATGTATTGAAACCAATGCTTGGAAAGCTGGATCACGTATTGGGCAAAGTGCTTTTTACATGTCGGCTGTAGGGCAAATTGTACTGCATATCATTCAAAATCGTAGCCAAAATCCACCATATCTTTGGTTTTCTGTTCCGCATGACCAAAGGCGCAAGGGCACCACAGGGCATTTGGTTTCCAATCAGCTTTCGTTCTTTTTTTTTAAGCTGACACCAGCTCAACTTAAACAATCAGCCGCTGCTGTAGAAGAAATCAATGCGCAATTAAAATCTCAAATAAAAGACCGAGTAACTGAACGTTATGAACATTTGCAGGCTTCCCTCCGCTTGATGCCAATGTATGTGTACGAATGGATGGTTGATCTTGCCTCAAATGGCAATGTATCCAGCTTTGGCTTTTCCAATTTAGGAGAAGAAAAAATGCCGGTGAGCATATTTCAAGGCGCCCAAGTTATTGGCACAAACCATTATCCTCCTGTGCCCAGCCCCCCTGGATTCAATGTTGCGGCTATGAAAGCCAATGGCAAACTCAAGTTTGTATTGGCGTATTTTGATGAATCTGTGACCGAACAAGAGACAACCGATATGGAAGTGAAATTCAGAGAAATACTGTTAAAACCATCGGATAACTAGATGCTTAGCGACTTTATAAACTTCGACAATGCATGGTCTGTGGCATTGTTTACGCTAATCAATTTCTTGGTCATATTCTGTAGATATGTGCTTGTCTCATCCATCTTTCAGTTCGTTTTCACCGTTTTACTGAAGGATCAATTCAAGAGTCGTAAAATTAGCGAAGCACTTCAGAAACCAGGTCAAAGTGTTAAAGAGATTCAATGGTCGGCCATCACTTCAGGCATTTTCACTGTTTCAGGTGTTGGGCTTATCTGGCTGTTCGAAAACGACTATACCGCCATTTACACCGACTTTTCTGAGTACGGACTTTGGTACATTCCTCTCAGCATCTTCATTGCAATGCTCATACACGAGGCATATTACTACTTCTTGCATCGTTGGATGCACCGTCCTACTATTTTCAAGAAGTTCCATTACGTGCATCATAACAGCCTCGTAACCTCTCCGTGGACTGCCTTTTCGTTCCACCCAATTGAATCTGTACTGCAAGCGCTAATTATTCCGATTATCCTCATCTTCATTCCAATGCACTTTGCGGCTATCCTTTTTCTGCTTACTCTAATGACTATTACAGCCACTATTAACCACCTTCATATCGAAATCTATCCAAAAGGCTTTACTAAGAATTGGTTCGGGAAATGGTGGATTGGTGCTTCACATCATAGTTTGCATCACAGCAAATACAGCTTCAACTACGGTCTTTACTTCACCTTTATGGATAAATGGTTTGGAACTGAGAGTCCCGATTACATGCCCCTTTTCGAAAAGAAAACGAAGGGTTGATTACTTACTGTACCCCAACTCTTTAAACACAGGCTCCCAGGCAGAATACACTTCTTCCATTGTCTTTGAGTCGTATTCATATTTGTTCGTCTGGTAACCTTCGTAGCTCTTTACTTCCGATTGGATATGTGGTGCGGCAGCTTCAAATTCTAGCCCAAGTGTCTTATATACCTCACGAAGAGTGTTCATCTCATTCCCAATGAAGTCTTCGTACTTCACTTCTACCAAATTCCCCTCAGGAATCTTAATTCGACTCTCAAAATACTTCAGAAACATCTCTCTGTAAGAGGTTAGAATGAAGTCATCCACCACATTTTGAGTCCAATGCTGTAGAGCTACCATTGGCAGCGTAATTGAGTATAAACGTTCGGTTGAGAAATACACTCTATAAGGATCGCGATAGATGTGAATAAATTTGGCATCTGGAAACACTTCTAAGATAGATTCAACTCTAGATAAATTCTCTGGCGCCTTGATAATCAACTGCTTACATTCATGATGAAGCGAAAGTTTTTGCATGAAATATTTGAGTGATTCTTGCCATGCCTTCTGCGCTTCCTTATCATCAAACATTACAAATTGTCGAAACGCCCAATGCAACATTTTGGGGAAATAATAACCAGGAAGCATGCTTGCCCAAGTCATGTTTCCAATCGAATACTCAGGTTCTGTTGGCATATCTACGCTCAGCCTAAGATTATCCATTGGACGTTTGCTGGGCATTTTATTTCCAAGCATGCGTTGAAGCATCTTCTCAAACGAGAGATACAACCAAGGCATAAAACTCTCTTTTACCGATAGAAAACCGAATTGAGGGTCGCGCCCAAGTAGGTAATGCAGATAGGTTGTGCCGCTACGCTGATGACCAAGGATAAAAATGGGTGCTTTGACTTTCGTTTCCCGAATTTTCTTATCCCATCGGAATCGTTCCCACCAAATAAGAGGTGTAAAAAGTAATATCATGAAGGTGAGAACGAAACACTTTGGATAAAAGCGCCATTCAATTTGCTTTCGGTATTTCCAGAACATACCAAGCCACGTTCTCAGATTGGCTCCCATTACGGTAGGCGCTGAGAAATCGAAATGACTTATTGGACCGATGATTTTGCTCAAAAGAAAGGGCTCTCGTGCTCGTTTTCTAACTTGGCGGCAAATATGCAGAATTGCCCCTGAAACCATTCATATTATCCGTTCTGCATAGCTCACAACGCTTTTCAGTGTTGTTAATTTTTGTGTTAATAAGCTTCTCTGCTTTCGCACAGAAAACAACTAAGATTTACGGTTCTGTCACGGACGCTTACACAACCCAACCGCTACCATTCGTAAATGTTGTATTCCAAAAGAGTAACGTTGGAACATTAACCGACTCACTCGGAAACTTTGTGCTTGAAACGAAAAGGAATTTTGATTCTCTTTCCATTTCCCTTATCGGATATCGAACCCAATCGGTAGTAGTAAACCGTGGTGTGACAGAAGAAATTGAAATCCAACTATCCCCTTCTTCCTTTGAGTTAGATGTGGTTGAAGTCAGACCGGGCGAAAACCCCGCTTTCAAGATTCTACGCAAGGTTATCGCCAACAAACCCATTAATACCCCCGAACGGTTAGATTATTACGAGTATGAAGTGTACCACCGAGTACAATTCGACCTCAACAATTTCACTGAGAACATCAAAAAAAACTTGTTCCTACGCCCATTCGATTACATGTGGGACAACACCGACACCACCGAAAATGGCGTGAACTATCTTCCAATGCTTTTGACTGAAAGCAGTGAAGAACACTTCTACCGGAAGAAGCCAAAAAGCAAAAAGGAAGTAGTAAAAGGCCGCAGAACGTTCAAGTTCTTTCAGGCACCAAAAATCATGGAGTTTGTGCAGGATATGTACGTAGATCCGAACATATATGAGAACTACGTGACCATTCTCGACCGCAGTTTCCCAAGTCCTATTAACGATTTATACAAGCGGAATTACAACTTCCTCTTAGATTCTGGAATCCATATAATTGATGGCCATCCCTCCCATCATATTTACTTCAAGCCTAAGGGAAAGAGCGATGTAGCTTTTACAGGCGATATGTACATTGACACATCAAGCTACGCTGTGGTAAAAACTGACTTGGAGTTCAGCGTTGAAGCCAACATCAATTTCGTTCGTAATTATTGGATCCAGCAGCACTATTCGTTCGTGGACAGCGCGCAATGGTTCCTCACAAGCAGTCGGGTTATTGGCGATTTCACAGTAATAGAAAACGCCAAGGATATGACAGGTTTCTTTGGCAAGAAGTCGACAGAAATCCGAAACATCAAACTAAACGAACCACGTAAAGCAGATTATTATGCAGCAATAGACCCGATAGTGATTCAGGACAGCGCATACGCGCGTGACGAAGCATTTTGGACGGAAGCAAGGCAAGACACATTTAGTACCGAGCAGCAGAATCTGGTGAAGATGATTGACAGAATGAACACCGACCCAAAGTGGAAGGCACTTGTTGGTGGACTAAAACTCCTTTCTGATGGTTGGTTTCCATTCCGACAGATTGATGTGGGAAATGTGTTCTCATTTTACAGTTACAATCAGTATGAAGGTTCGAGGGTAAAACTCGGATTTAGAACCAACGATAAGTTCAGCGATCAAGTAAAACTGAGAGGATATCTTGCCTACGGCATTGGCGACAATCGTTTTAAAGGCGGTGGCGAAGCTGCTTTCATTTTCCCAGGCAAACTGCGCAAACGTTGGGTACTTGGGGTCAAGTATCGTAATGATCTTTTCCAACAAGGGCGAAGTCAGAACATGCTACCGCTAGACCATGTTTTTACCTCGTTAGTTAGAATTAGTGGTGCCGAAAGACGCACCATGCAAGAAAGCTATTCAGCTTATATAGAAAGACAATGGTTTACTGGCCTTTCTACGCGTCTTTCAGTTTTCAGAGACCGCTATTCCCCATTGGAGCAAGATTTTAGAATGAAGACGGGTTTAGATACCGCGTTAATTGAGAATTTCACTTCAGGTGGATTGAAATTCAATCTCCGTTTTGGTTTTGGAGAAGATGAACTTCCAGCCACGTTTGATCAAGTAGACCGTGGATTTTTCTTCCGCAAGTACCCCATGCTATCGTTAGAAGTTGCTGTTGGCATCAAAGATTTCCTCGGTTCAGAATTCAATTATCAGTACTACAAGCTGAAGATTGAACACCAGTTAAGAGCTAATAAGGCAGGTTACTTGAACATTCTGGTCGAAGGAGGAATCATCAACGGTTATCTCCCCTATCAATTGCTGCACGTGCCTGATGGAAACCCGTTGGTTTTTAATGACGACCACGGTTTCAACCTCATGAATTACATGGAGTTTGTGAGCGATAAGTACGTTTCAATTCAATTAGAACATCACTTCAACGGACTGCTTTTCAATCTCATTCCGGGTGTTAGAAAAGCAAAGCTTCGCTCTTTGCTAATCGCCAAACTCTATTACGGCACGTTAATGTCTCACAATCAAAACGGGCAGTACATTTTAGCCGATGGCATGCAACAAACCCGCTATCCGTATGCCGAGGTCGGTTTCGGGATTGAGAATATCCTCAAAATATCACGTATCGATTTCACTTGGCGCGTTACTCAATTGGGTAATTCAAATACCCTTGGCTTTATTGTGAAACCGAGTTTCTACTTTAAGTTTTGAAAATGAGAGTGATTTTAATTTTGACTTGTGCCATTATACTTCAGCTGAATCAACAGGCCCATTCTCAAGAAGCGCAGAAAAATGAAGTGTACGCAGCTAAAATCATAACCCTCAAAAAGAAAGACCAAGCCTTGAGAAAAGAATATGGTGAGGCTTTGAAAACCGAAACCGTGACCGATTCCGTTAAGAACGCAATATCTAAAATGGACATGGTGCATAATGCTTTGCTCGAAAATTTAGTGAGAAAATATGGCTACCCAAACGCTAGCGAGGTAGGGATGGAAGCCACACATGCTTTTTGGATATTAGCCATGCATCAGGACAAGAACCCTACATTTCAGGAAGGAGTGTTGACTTGGATGCGTGAAGCAGTAAAACGAAAAGATGCTTTAACTCGCGACTTAGCCTACCTGGAAGATCGTGTTTCGGTAAACAGAGGTGAGTGCCAACTTTATGGGACGCAAGTAGATTATGACGATTCATCCAAGAAATACTTCTCCTTTCCTATTTGCGACTTAAAAAAGATGAAAAAGCTTCGAAAAAAGATGAAACTAATGACGCTGGATCGTCAGCTTGAACAGGAAAACCAGTAGGAAATGAAACTTCTGAAGCCAACTATTTATTTCCGGTTCTGAGAATAACGGAACTCGTTCCGATGTAGCTTTGTTGAATGAAAACTGCACTCCTTTCCTTTTCACTACTATCTATGCTATCCGTAAAACTGGTAGCTCAAGTTCCATTTCCAACCAATGATGCTGTATGGGTTAACACACATTACACCTATACTTTCAACCCACCAAATCCAATTCCGATTCAAGAATTGACAGACGTAGACAATTATTGCGTTACCGGAGAGGACACAACGATTCAATCTATAGCGTGCACCAAGGTTTTCTACTGTGGGGATAATTATAAAGGCGCTTTACGAGACGACAATGGCATCGTGTATTTCGTTCCAGCAGATTCATCGAACGAGTACCTACTCTACGATTTTACCGCACAACTAGGGCAAACGCTTCAAAATGTGTTTATAGGAAATCACTTCGATAATTCTTTTATGCTGCAGGACTTCACAGTTAGCCAGATTGGCACCGAAACCATTGGGGGTTTGGTTAGAAGAATCGTGTATGCTGATAGCTATCGTTGGATAGAAGGCATTGGTTGTATTACAGGTCTTTTCATGGAGCCTTGGCCCAATGTATCCATGTACGAAGTTCAATTGGAATGTATGAGTGTCGATGGAATCAGTATTTACCCTACTGAAGAGAACGGGGCATGTTCATTTACTGTTGGTTTGAACGAATCTAGTTCCTCAATTCATGTGTTCGATGTCTACCCTAATCCAACTACAGGTGCTTTAACACTTTCTTTTGGAGAACTTCAGAGTTACGTTAAGGTTTCTATTGTAAACACATTAGGACAGGAAGTACAGCAACTGTCTCTTTTTAATGCAGACCGGGCTGAACTGTATTTAGAGGAAGCATCTGGGATTTATTTCGCAAACATTAGAACGCAATCTGGAAATTGGTCTTCAATAAAAATTGTGAAGCATTAATCGGTCACAAAATCTTCAAAATCATCATTGTAATAAATCATTACCTCTTCTCCTTCAGCAATGTTTTTGGTGGCGGAAAACGTTTGAGTAAGATTTTGCTTGTCTTGCCGTAAAACCTTAGCATTAAACGCTTTATCGTGATTAAAAAAACTCCCAACATCACTCAAGCAAAGTGCGTAATACTCTTCATTCCAAGGGAATTCTAGCGTAGCAATTAGCTCGGGCATTTGCTCGTTATGATGCAATAAGGTTACGTGGCTAACTGCAATAATTTCACCTTCTTCGATGTCTCTAATTGCAAAAACGCCCTTGCCATGAATTGGACTTTCCTTAATTTCTACGCTATGGTTCATATACTTGATTTAGGTTTGCGAAAATAGATGAAGCGACTCATAAACAACATCATTCATTTTATAGCCAGAATCACCCAAAGGCGTGTGAGTTATTCTCTTGATGAGCAAAGTGATGCGCAAAACCAAGCGAAAACAATTGCTTCTGTGCTCAATGCTTGGAAAGGTGATGCAGGTTTTGAGTACATTGGATTGGGGCAGAATTGCAATGCATCGTGGTACTTGAAAGAATCAGAACTCAAGAAAGCCTCCTACCCTTTTGATTGGATATTTACTACTCCTGAAATTATCTGTCATATGCTAGAAGATGATTTTAGCATATTTCTGAAGCGCGATGAAATGGTTCCTTTGGGAATTGACGCTGGACATAACTTTTATCATGCCTCTTTGTTTGGGCATCGAAATCCTGCTAAATCAGATACGGATTATGCTTTTATACAACGCTGCATTAACAGATGGAAAACGGTTATGCACAAACATATTCCAATTTTGTTTGTGACCATTGTATTGAATGAACCGGAAAAGCGAAAACGGTTCGAAACTGGTTTTACTGGAAACTTTAAGATGCCGGTTAATCAAAAGTTGGCCGACTTTCAGTCGGCAATTAAATTGATTGAAGCATTGAATCCCAACAGTAAATTCCTGTTTATCGAGCAGCATACTGAGACTAATTTCCATCTAGAAATAACACATAAAACCGAAAACCAACTATGGCTTAAGTATGCTTGTAAAGGAGCTAACTCTGGTGTTATGTACTTAAATAAGTTGGATGATGGGATT
>CALCGD010000166.1 GCA_937900875.1 uncultured Flavobacteriales bacterium | reverse complement strand
GATGGGCCACACCCCGAGGCAACTCCGTTTGTATTAGGCGTTCTTAGAGAAGAAGAAATAAAGGGCACCTTCTTTTTGCTAGGGAACAATGCTTTGGAGCAGCCAAATTTGGCTGAACAGATTAGGAAAGAAGGACATGCAATCGGCAATCATGGTATGCAGCATTTAAGTGGATGGACTACACCAACAAATAAATACGTTGACGGTGTGCTAAAAGCAAAAGAAATTTTGAACACTTCGCTGTTTCGGCCTCCATATGGCAGATTAGGAATCTCTCAATACAATAAGCTCAAGACCTCTGAAGAAATTGTTTTTTGGGATGTTATAGCTGGAGACTTTGACCAGAATCAAAGTCCGAAAAAAGTAAAAGACAATGTGCTAAATAACGTGAGAAATGGCAGTATTATACTGATGCACGACAACCAGGAATCATTATCAAATTTGCGTGATTCGCTGAAAGAAACGGTACAAGAATTGAAGAAAAAAGGATACTCATTTGGCAAGCTTTAAACACCTGCTTGTATGCACAAGATTGATTAGTTTAGCAACGCAAAAAAACAGTGGATAGCTGGCATAAACATAAGAGAAGAGAGAAGGTTAGGAACAACATTATGTTGGGCCTCGCCATCATATTGGTCGTTCTCAATATTATCGTTTACTTCTCTCGCTAGTTACTTTCCACTAAACTCTGCCTTTCGTTTCTCTACAAAGGCAGACGCCCCTTCTTTAAAATCTTCTGTTTCGCAACACTCTCCGAATTTGTCAATTTCAAATTCAAGCCCTTTCACGCCATCGGTGAAATAAGCGTTTCCGCATTCAATCACCTTGGCGATGGCGAGGGGAGCCTTTGAAGTAATTTTCAATAAAATCTCAGTCGATTTGGCAATCAGTTCAGCAGCTGGCACTACATGATTCGCTAATCCTAAACGTAGCGCTTCATCCGCTTTTATCATGTCTGCAGTCATCAACAACTCCATGGCCTTGCCCTTCCCAACCAACTGTATTAAACGTTGAGTTCCTCCGTATCCAGGAATTAGGCCCAAATTCACCTCAGGTTGACCAAAACGAGCTGTTTCACTTGCCACGCGGATATGGCAAGCCATAGCCAACTCACAACCTCCACCGAGGGCAAACCCATTAACAGCAGCTATGAAAGGCTTCGGAGCGTTTTCAATTGCGTTGAATACATCCTGACCGCGCGAAGCAAGCCTTTTTCCCTCTTCTTTTGTCAATCCTCCAAACTCGGAAATATCGGCACCGGCTACAAACGCTTTGTCACCACTTCCTGTAATTATTACACCCTTAATTTCGCTATTCCCGTACACTTCTTTAACCGCACCGTCAAGATCATCAAACACGCCTTTGCTTAAAGCATTAAGCTTGGCAGGCCGATTAACGGTAATAGTTAGTATGCCGTTTTGTAGAGTGGTGAGAATGTTTTCGTAAGCCATTTTATAGTTCATGTTGATTGATTTCAAAAGTATAAAAACAGTGTTCAGAACGAGGTTATTATCTGGGAGAAATATGAATGAATTTAAGACCTTTGACTAACCAAGTTAGAAGGGATACATGAATATTTTACTTATAGGGTCAGGAGGAAGAGAACATGCGCTTGCATGGAAATTAACCCAAAGCTCAAGACTCACCAAGCTTTACATTGCTCCGGGCAACGCAGGAACTAAAGAAGTTGGAACAAACGTGGATTTAAACCCACTCGATTTCGATTCCGTAAAAGATTTTGTTCGTGGCAATGGGATTCATATGGTTGTTGTAGGACCAGAAGCCCCTTTAGTTGCTGGTATTGTCGACTATTTCCAACAGGAGCAATCCCTTAAATATATTCCGGTAATAGGTCCTACTAAACTTGGCGCTATGTTGGAGGGAAGTAAGGAGTTTTCGAAAGAGTTTATGATTCGACACTCGATACCAACAGCTCGGTATGGCTCCTTTACTTCAGATTCGTTAGAAGAAGGCTTCAAGTTTTTGGAAACACTTCACTCGCCATATGTGTTAAAAGCAGACGGACTTGCTGGAGGTAAGGGGGTATTGATTTGTGACGAAATGGTTGAGGCGAGGATTGAATTGACCTCTATGCTTGTGGAACACAAGTTTGGCGAAGCATCCGATAAGGTTGTTATCGAGGAGTTTTTGAGAGGAATAGAACTATCTGTTTTTGTACTTACAGATGGGAAAAACTATAAGATTCTTCCTTCAGCAAAAGACTATAAACGTATTGGAGAGGGCGATACGGGTTTAAACACCGGTGGAATGGGAGCAATCTCACCCGTTCCATTTGCCGACCAAGAATTTATGAATAAGGTCGAGGAACAAGTTGTAAAACCAACCATTAACGGGCTTGCAAAAGATGGCATCGAATACCGGGGGTTTGTATTTATCGGCTTAATGAATGTGGGAGGTGATCCATTTGTAATAGAATACAACGTTCGGATGGGAGATCCGGAAACGGAAGTTGTTGTGCCTAGAATTCAAACGGATCTTGTTGATCTTTTTGAAGCCGTGGCTGATCAAACCCTGGATAAAGTCAAACTGTCGGTAGACTCAAGAACGACTTGTACCGTAATGCTGGTTTCAGATGGCTATCCCGGCTCATATCAGAAAGGCCGTCAAATTAATGGCTTAGAAAAAGTGAAGGATAGCGTGGTGTTTCACGCAGGTACTAAGTCCGAAAACGGGGAAGTATTAACCGATGGCGGTAGGGTCTTGGCAATAACCTCTTACGGAGAAAATATGGACGAAGCTTTAGAGCGCTCGTATTCAAATGCGCAGATTGTAAACTACGAGGGCAAGTACTTCAGAACGGATATCGGTTTTGATCTATAACCTTATCGGTTAAGAGCCTCTTCTTTTTGGAATCCAATCAGTTTAAAAGTCCAGTAGACCAACGCCAAAGCAATAATTGCCATAAGCAAAAAGTTGAAAACGTTTCCGCCAGCTTCTAAAACGCTAAACGACCAAAGAAATAGGTCTTCAATCGGTGCTAGAATTTCTTGTAAGTTCATTGTGTGCTGTATTGATGCGGCAAATATATCCAATAATTGAATTCAAATAAGCACATTTCATAATGCTTACACCAATTCTTAAAACACCCACGTTAATAGGCTTTGTTTTAGCCTATGCTATTTGTACGGTGTTGTTAGTGGTTACATTCCTATTCCACCCCCATTCTGGGATGCAAACGGAAATGCTACTTTCTCACTGGGCATTTGGTTGGATAGAGAATCAACACGTATTACTTACCGTTCTGACTTTAGCATTGATTGCTTTGGTAACGGTCGTTTCTAGGCTTAGGCCTGGAGAAACGAAACAACCTTTTGGTTCAAGCAACGTGTCGATGATTGTAATGTCTGCTATTCTTCTTACACAATCATATACCGTATTTGCAAGACCAGACGTAATGGCCACAGCAACTATAACGTTAGTGATGTTTCTTCTTATGCTTTCAACCTACAAAAGAGAAGCAACATTAACGGAAGTTTTTCATGTTGGACTGTTTCTTGGGCTATCAAGTTTGTTTGTTGGCCAAGCTATTTTTCTGCTTCTTCCAATTGGTTTTTCTATTCTAATTCTTAGAGCTGGGAGTTGGAAAGAATGGCTTGTCCTCTTTTTAGGAATAGGAATGTGTGGTGTTTTTTTACTGTTGTTTGCTGTTTGGAACGATGCGCCATTGCTGGAGTTTAAGCGCGTAATTCAGAGTGCTTGGACGGATAATTTTGGCAAAGCCAAGCCAAATTCAGGTCATCTCATGTTGGTAGTGGGACTTATAGCAGCAATTGTAGGTTTGTTTGGAAGCCTCACAGTGGGAACAGTTACAGAACGCAACGTTACATTAACAAACCTGGCCTGGTTGGTTGGGATAATTCTGATGGTAATTTTGCTGGGTTTAGGTTGGCAAAACGGTCTAGTATTGGCAGCGTTTCCGTTAAGCGTTTCCATTACGAGAACCATCGAACGATTTCAAAGATGGTGGCTAGCTGACCTTGTATTATTGGCAATAATTTCCGCACCTATCGTCAGAATCCTATGGCAGACTTAAACCTTCCTAATACCTGATTAGCAGTTGGCTTGGCCTTCTCAGCCCCTACCAACAATAGTCTTTCAATCTCAGCAGGATTTTCCATTAAGGAATCAAACCGCACTCTTTCCTCTTTAAACGACTCCATAATGAGGTCAAATAGGGCTTGCTTGGCGTGACCGTAACCATAGTTTCCTCCTAAATAATTCTGGCGCATTTCGGCTTTTTGTTCTTCAGAAGCTAAGAGTGAATACAATGCAAATGCATTACATGAATCTGGGTCTTTCGAATCTTCCATCGGAGTGCTATCCGTCACTATTCCCATTACCTGCTTGCGCAATTTCTTTTCTGGAAGGAAAATATCGATAACGTTTCCGTACGACTTGCTCATTTTTCGTCCGTCCGTGCCCGGAACAATCATCATTTCCTCACTAATCTGCGATTCTGGAATAACAAAAAGGTCTTCTTTCATCTGGTGATTAACCGACCGAGCCATATCACGTGCCATCTCTAAATGCTGCTTCTGGTCTTTCCCAACAGGAACAACATTGGCATCATACATCAAAATGTCGCAAGCCATTAGCACAGGATAAATGAATAATCCAGCATTCACATCGGCCAAATTCTCCGATTTGTCCTTGAAGGAATGAGCATTTGCCAACATTGGGAAAGGCGTAAAGCAGCTTAAGTACCAAGTCATTTCAGCTACCTGGGGAATATCTGACTGGCGATAGAAGACAACTTTATCAGTGTCTAATCCACAAGCCAACCAAGCAGCAGCTGTAGCCAAAACGTTCTCTTTTCGCGTAGCTGCATCTTTAATCGTTGTAAGCGAATGCATATCAGCAATAAACAAGTACGCCTCGTTTTT
>CALCGD010000165.1 GCA_937900875.1 uncultured Flavobacteriales bacterium | reverse complement strand
CGCCACTATAGTTGTTAAAAGTCCCGGCCTTGGTCGGGACTTTTTTTGTACTCCAAAACCTTATCTCGCTTGTTTTTGCTGAGGTAATTCTGAATAATTTTTCGGGTATCTGGATTGTCGTTTTGAGAACGAATGTGTTCTAAAACTAATTCAAGCGGCTGGTTGGCTTCGTCTTTTTCAATAAAGCCATAGCCTATGTATTTACCGTCTTCAACTTGAACCAAAGAATACTCTTGTTGCGTTCTTCCTGTTCCAATAACCAAGGTGTTATTCATGGTCATGCCAAGTGATTTTTTTGCTTCGTTTAGGCGCACATTATACTCCAGCGCGGTTTCGAGACCCATTTTGGTTCCACGACAACTTTTTATCTGATACTGGAAACAATTTCCTTTCAGATTATGCAATCCTAAAAGACATTGACATAATTCGTGTTTCTTGGCTTGGCGCAGCAATAATCTTTTCCCTTCAAAGTAACTTCTTACCTCAACTAGTGGTTGTCCTTCCAATTTATCTTTCCGCTTGAGGGTCAAATTAATGTACCCGCTTTCGTCAGTAGATTCGTACACACCATACGGAAAATAAGGCCTTTTTTGTGCTGAATTTATAGGCGGTTGAAGCTTCTTTATTTCTTGAGATTCTAAAAGAAGTGCTACCAACTCGCTGCCCGTTTCTTCAAACGAAATGGAATGAACAGCCTTCCAAAGTTCTGCCCATTTCTTTTTCTCCTTTGGATGAAAATGACTGAGTACGCGCTTCTTAATATTGATGCTTTTTCCCACATAAAGAATCTCATCATCTCCATCATAGAAATAATAAACGCCTGCGCCTGTGGGTATGTTTTCTAGTTCAGATGCAGGAAGATTTGGAGGAATCCGAACATCTGGCATATCTGGTTTTATGCGACTGAAAACCGTTGTCGGGTCTTTCTGAAATAAGCGTTGAAAAAGTGTGGCAGTAGCAGCCGTATCGTCTAACGCACGGTGATGACTGTCCATTTCAATGCCAAGTGAAGCACAAAGTTTCCCTAAACTGTAAGATGGCAGCCCCGGAATTATTCTTCGACAGATGTCTATCGTGTCCAGCATTTCGCGCTTAAACGCCACGTTTATCGCACCAAATTCCTTCTTCAAAAAACCGTAATCGAACGATACGTTGTGTGCTACAAACACTCGGTCCTTGGTCATTTCAAAAATGCGATCTGCGTGTTCTTCAAACAGTGGAGCATCGGCTACCATTTGGTCTGTAATGCCCGTTAGTTTAACTACAAATCTGTCTATTTTGCGTTGAGGGTTGAGTAACGTTGTAAAGCGTTCAATCTCTTTTGTTCCATCATGAATAATGATGGCAATCTCCGTGATTTTCCCGTCATGAATGGTGCCTGTAGTTTCTATGTCTACAATTGCGAATTGCGTGAGCGGAAGAGAAAGCTGATCGACACCAGGTTTTGACATTGGCTCAAAAATATGCATTCGGTCGACTTCAAATTGTCTTTTCAGGAAGTGTGGTCGGTTGTTTATCAACCTTAGATGTCTGCATGTGAGAGTTGCGGGTTGTAAAGCCAACTACATCAGCTGTTTTGCAACGCTGCTCAAGGTGTTTGCAATGATGCTCAGCGTGTTTACCCACTGGCTAAGCGAACCTGCAACGTTGCTCAGGTAACATGCGTAATGGCTCAGTGGAGTTACCTACAACTTCAGTGGTGTTGCAAGAAGGCTCAGTGCTTTTGCGAAACCAATTGAGTGTTGTGCAAACAGGTTTAATGAGCATGCATAGAAGGTCAGGAGGCATGCATCCGGGAAACTGCACTCAATCGAACTGCCAATTCCGTTTGTTGGTTTAATATTGCAGGATGAGAGTGGTGCTACAGCGTGTAAAACGCGCATCGGTTACGGTAGAAAATGAATTGGTTGGCAGTATTGGCCAAGGCGTGCTCCTACTTTTAGGCATTGAAGAAGCCGATACGGAAGAGGACATTGACTGGCTTTGCGGTAAAATTTGTCGCATGCGCATTTTTAATGATGCCGAAGGGGTAATGAATGTTTCGTTGGAAGAAAGCGGGAAAGAGGCGTTGGTTGTTTCACAATTCACCCTTCATGCCTCCACAAAAAAAGGAAACCGACCTTCTTACATAAAAGCCGCCCGACCAGAACAAGCCGAGCCGATGTATGAACGGTTCAAAACAAAACTATCTGGTATGCTGCTGAAACCCGTTGCTAGTGGCGTTTTTGGCGCCATGATGGATGTAGAATTGGTAAACGATGGACCTGTTACTATTCTGGTGGATTCTAAGAGAAAGGAGTGAACTTTCTAGTGTCTAATCACATGAATGTACCCGCTTCCTTTATAGAATTTGACTCCGCCAATGTGGTTTCCTTTGGCGATTACTTCGTAGATATAACGGTCTTGTTCTACTTGATTTCCTTTATAAGTTCCATCCCAAAATGGATCATCAATAGAAGTCATTCGGTAGATTTTTGTTCCCCAACTACTAGAAATAAGGAGTTCAAACTCAGTAATTCCTGAGGAAACAATTTCAAACAAATCGTTCAGTCCATCGCCATCTGGCGTAAACGAATTGGGGATCCAAAGTTTGAATTCGGGCTGCACGCAAATATCAAAACTGTGTTCATCTGTGCAGGTGCCTAATTCGTTCTCCACATAAAGAGTTACGGTATAAACGCCCGTATCTGCATAGGTGTGAATAGGATAGTTTCCAAAGGAGTAATCTTCAGTGCCACCATCTCCAAAATCCCAAACACCGGTTACTGCACCCTGACTTAAATCTAAGAACTCCGCAACTGGGTCGGCTTCAGAAAGACACGCTCCGTTTGGATTAGGTGTAAAGTAGGCCGTTACGTTCGGAAAAGAAGGAATAGAGGCGCTTGTATCGAACGTGCAACCACTCTCCATTTCTGTAATAGTTATTTGATAGGATGTTGCCACAGGGCCGTAAATCGTATTGGTGAAATTAGGTGTGGCGGTATGCCATTCGTAACCGTAAAAAGCACTCGGAACACCTGTAACCGTGGCAAACCCTGTGTTGCCATAGCACATAGTATCGCTTGTTTGGATGGTAGCGGAAAATGGCTCAAATACGAAAACATCAATGGTGTCTATGGCAGGGTCTGAGCAGCCATCCGAAGTAGAAATAATGTAGATGGTAGAAGTGTCTGGGTACAACTCTTCTGAGGCGAACCAAGAAACATTTGGCTGCCAGGCATGCTGAAAAAACGAACCGTCTCCACCTATAGCTTCCACCCCTATGGTGATTGCGTTTCCTTGGCAAACCGCTTCGCCATCTCCAAAACTGGTGGTAGATATTGGGGGAGAAATGGAAACCAACATATCGGTTTGCACTTCGCAACCTGCTATACCATGGTCGTAGGCAATTTCGTGTATTCCTTCTCCCGCTAACGATGGATTGAAAATGGTGTCGGTGATGCCCAATCCGGAGAACAGCCCACCACTCGGTAATCCGATTAAAGAAATGGCTGAGTCTATAAAACAGTAGGTGTTTGCCAATCCGATGATTTCTGCGGGCTGTAGTTGGTACACATCCACCATACAAGAATCCCAACATCCGCTTGGACCTTGGTAATAGACCCAATGAATTCCAGCGTCTACTTCTTCTGGGTCGAAGGTGCCGGATGGGTCAATAATTCCATCTCCTGCCCACGTTCCGCCCGCAGGTAAGGCTAGCAACTGAATAGGATTTCCTGTTTCGCAGATTGAAGTGTCGAACATGGTGTTTTCATGAACGGTCATCACCATACTGTCTAAGCATGTGTTGGCCGTGTAGTACAATGTATGAGTCCCACCACCTGCATCCGCAGCGGTGAAATGTCCATTTCCGATGTTATCTGTTCCAGGACCAACCCAATTACCACCACCGGGATATCGATGGACCCCAGCCCAATTAAGTTCGAGTGCATTATCATACAAGCAGAATTCTAGGTTGTCCCACAAAATGGTGGTCTGCTGTACATAAACCACACGCTTGTCCGAACATCCATTTAAGGTGTATGTAAGCGTGTCGTTTGTAGGGCTTGGCGCAATGGTTGGGTCGTAAATTCCTGATGGAGAAACACCAATTCCGCTCCAAGTTCCACCTGCGGGAGTTCCATTTAATTGAATAGGAGATTCCTCGGGACAAATTACATAGTTGCTTCCGGCATCAATTTCGGTCACGGTTACATCAACCGTTGCAGCACACCCATTGAGCGTATATGTTACGGTATGAGTTCCCGGCCCAGCAGCAGCAGGGTTATAGGAAGCCCAATACCAATTTGCTACGCCTGTTCCGCTCCAAATACCTCCGAAAGGAGTAACGCTGAAATAGAAAAGCGGATCAGATTCGCAAACTGTCATATCCGCAGGCATGGTTATATCATCAACACGAACCAATTTTGTATCTGTACAGCCATCTGCGGTCGTGTAAATAATAGAATACGTACCAGGGGTAGATGGGTCGAAAATACCTGCTGGAGTAGTGTATGGGCCAGACCATGTTCCTCCAGCAGGATAGTTTTCTGTTAATTGAAAAGGTGCAGTGCCGGGACAAGCAGATTGGTCGTAACCTGCCCAAACCTGAAACACTTCGGATTGAACTGAATCGGAGCAACCATTTAAATCGGTGTAGTAGGTCCAAGGGTTTCCCCAACCAGAATCTGGTCTGAAAATGGCGTTCGGGTCTGGCACATGAGAACCGCTCCAACTCCCTCCCGCAGGATTTGCAGTAAGAGAGATAGCCCCGTTGTTCAGACACAAATCAGGAATTGGGTCGATAACGGGTGGTTGTATTACTGTAATAGTGGTTTGGTCAGAGGCGGGAGCAGAAGGGCCGGCATCGCTTACTGTAACCGTGTAGGTTGTGTTTACGGTAGGGCAAACCAAATGTGGACCTGGTGAATTTGGTAATCCGTTGTTCCATGCATAGTTGTAGGTATTGGGGTCACCGCCTGATGCTTCTGCCCAAATCTCAATACAATCGCCCAAGCAAACGTTCAAATCATCTTCAAAAACCTCTACTTGTAAAGGACAATCATTTACCTCAAAACTACCCTCAACTTCAAGTGTGAATTCATTGTCACAATCATCCGAATAGTTGTAGATGAATTCGAGGTCATATACCGCACTTTCATCCAAACCTGGTGCTAAAGTCAGTTCAAATTGGGTTCCTTCTCCGTTCGTACAATTCAATGGATTAATGCTCGTAATAGACTGTCCGCCCGAAAGTGTAAATGCCGCAGGATAGACCGAATCGCATGGAATAGGTGCGTCAAATTGCATGACAATAACCTCGGTGCTACATGTTGGTGCGCTTGGGTTGAATGATACAATAGGCGGTTCTGGTTCTTCCACTTCTACTTCCCAGTAGGCATTCCAACCACCGCATGCTACTCCAAAAACATCCGATTCCCAATGAATGGTGAGGCAACCAGATGTGGCAACGATAGTGGGAGGGAGGTCTTGTCCAGAATGTGGCCCTGCAATGATGGGAGAATTGACGTCTGGCCCATCATAAAAAGTCATTTCGTCAAAACCTGCTTCAGAGCAAAAGCTAAAGAAGGTCATGGTTGTGCTGATGGCATTAGGCACACAAATAGTAAAGGTGTAATCTTCGCCATGACCGTAGTCTAGACCATTCAAGCCTGCATCACTATCTAGAAAGAAACCTTCGCAATCGTCAACATCAAGATTACCCACAAGATTGTAAGTGGGCTGAGCTGCAACAGACAGTGCCAGCAACACAAAAAATACAGGGATTATTATGCTTTTAATGTCTTTCAAGGACGATAAACGCTGATTGTATCGCTTTCTAGCAGATTACTCCAATTGCCTTTTTGATCCTGCATCATCACTTCAAATTGAAGCTCTTCCATCGTATCATTTCCAAGGACGAAAAGGTTATTCAATCTAACCGATATTCTACCTTGAATTGGAACATTTGAACCTTCGGGAGAAAGCGGAATCACATGATACAAATCGGCATTTTGCAACCTGCTGTCTTTCACAGATAAAGACGAAACATTAGGGTCTTGGTGGCCGAGATCGCCATTAAAGTCGTAGTAATCGAAGGAGATTACAACCGAATCGGTGAACTCGCTCACCAATAATGGGGTTACCGTTAGGTTGCTGATTTCAGGAATATCGCTTTGTTGCTCGTTGCAAGACGCAGCAGCAATTAAAGCAATAGGCAACAAGAATATCAGTCTACGAAGTGCCAAGAGAATTTCTTTTTGATGTACAGTTGACTGCCAGCTTGAGGAATAGAAGTAGTATCGGGCTGAACTGGGTCTTTCAGTAAAACACGCATGTAATAAGTGCTATCGGCTGCATAACCACTTGCATTAAAAGTGATTTTATGTTGAAAATTGGTTGGTTCGTTTAAGAAACTTGGGTGCGTTTCTGGTGCTCCTAACAACTGCAAATCGTGCAAGGTGGCTAACGTATCGTCAAAATTGATTTTACCACTCATCTTCACCTTATTGTATTCTAGATTTCCGATAGGCGTTTCTAAATCGTTTATCGCAAACCAAACACTTACACTTTGGCTGCCCGCTGGAACGTCAATTCTATCATCAATTAGACACGGATTACCATCCGCTTCGGCATAAATTCCAGCAATACCTGGTTGCTGATTGTTTCCTCCAGGTGCATTTCCAAACATGTCTAGTGCCCCTCCCATTATCCAAGAACTGATGTTGCTTAGGTGTTCTGCTTTATTGGCATTCCATTCAGATTCTGGGTCGTAGAAAGCATCCAGCGGCATAATGCCCGAAATACCGTCTATGTCTTCGTTCAATCTTAACCAAATAATAGACTCCGATAAACTTCCTGGTTTTACACGATACTCATAGGTGCCGGCCGGGTTGTTCTTGATAATAGCATGAAAAACCAGCGTGTTGTAAGAACTCTCAATGGTTCTGAAATCGGGTTCAAACGTACCATCATGACAACCAGAATTGGCACAGGTAGGTTTGAAAATGTTCTGATGCAGCCCAACAAAACTGGTTGGGTCGATATTGTCGATTCCAGTTGTGTCTTCTGGTGGAAGATTGTCTGGATCGTCAAAGGGATTGTCGACATCTGGCGTACAACCAGCCACGGCAAGAACCACTATAACGAGATATGGGAATAGCTTTTTCAAATTCTATCGAATAGAGATTGTGCGGTAGAAGAAATAAGGCCACTTCCCATTACATCTGCTTTAAACCCAAGTATTTCAGCAATGGTTGGACAATTATCCGCTGTTTCACCAATCTGATTTCCAATTCCGCCTCTCACCAAATTGCTTGGTACGTTTGGACCAACCATTTGGGTGAAGACACGCTGTGTATTGGCATCCGAATGGTCGAAAGCTCTCCAGTCGTTTTCATCCTTTATTGGATTAGAATTCAGGTTTCGTCCACATTCTGGCGTAATCAGCATAACCGTGTTATTAGCCATTCCAGGAATTTGATTTACCTGATTCCAAATATGTCCAACTGCATGATCGGCTCGGTGCAATGCTCTTAAATAATCAGTGTAATTGCTGTGGCAAGCATCCACATTACCAAGGTTAACTACAGTGAGGTTTGGCTTAAACCACTTCATTACTTCTACTGCATACGCTACAGTGTTTAAGTCGTTGTTGTCAGAAACAGGTGGTCTAGAAATGTTACCCCCAAGGTTATACATCTCGCGCATGAATAGCTTGATGTTCTGCTTTTCATCTTCGGTGTTGTAAATAGACTCAATTGTTCCTCCTACGTTCTCGAAATTATTGTCGAGGAAGTACTTCATCTGATAGATGGGGTTTAATTCCTCTTCTGGGTGGTAAATTTTTGCGTTGGATAAATGTTCCTGCCCCTGAGAACCAAATGTGATGGAAGGAGCTAAGAAATTGGCACCATAATCAGGTCCATAATCTGGATGATTACTGTAATTCATGAGGGGTGTAGAATTACCAATTCCACCACCAACAAACCATGTTTTAGATGCAGGAATTCCCAAATGCCTCCTAGCGTACTCGAAAACAGTAGGATTTAATGGCTTTTGTCTAAGACCTTGGGAGAACAGTGTATTGCCTTGCAGCAAGGCGTTCATTCCACCGTAATGACCAGCGTGGCTACTTCTTACTTCCTGAAACAGGGTTCCCTGCTGCTGAAGTGTTGAATTTAGGATTTGCGGTATTGGCGTATCTCCTGCCAAGTTTCCATCGGTGCCGTAAACTATTTTCTGCGTTGGCGGAAGCCCGTCCAACATGTTATACATTATGTTGCCTTCGGCAGGAATTCCCTGGCTTTGTGCCAAGTAGTTGCGTTCAACGCTCTCTTGTTGTCGTACGCCTCCTGCAAACATTACCATAACCACGTGTTCGGCTAATTGCGCACCGCTAGCAGCAAACAATCTGCCCGAAGGCAAGATGTAAGGAACCGTAAATGCACCAGCGGTTGCTGCAGCGGCCTTCTTTATAAATCCTCTCCTTTTCATGGCCTAGTAATATTGATATTCGTTAGACAATGCAAAAGAGAAATACACCAATTCTGGTCTCACGTTTGGGTGGGTATTGATGTAGTTTTTGAAGTATTGACGCTCTGCCTCCGTTGGGTTTCGAACTAAAAAACGGTTATACGTTTCGGTCAGAAAGCCATCAACATCCGCTCTCATCTCTTCGTTTGTAGGAAGAATAACGCCTTGCTGATTCATGTAATTACTGATGAGCACTTCGTGCACCAAATCCTTATCGCCAATGGATTGAACGCACTCGCTCGCTTCAAAAAGATCATCGCTTGATAGGGCTGTCTGAAACAAATTGGCGTACAGAATAGCGATGTATTGCTGGTCCGATTTTAGCTTCGTTTTGTTAGCGTTAGCAGGAAGGATGGTCTCTTCATTCACATCGTACAACTTGTCTTTCTCACACCCTGAAAAAACAAGGGTAAAAGCGAACAAAGCTGGTATGAAATATTTCAGTTTAGAAATGAGCATACTCGTCTGTTATCATTATAGTCTTTTGCACCTTCTGTAGGTCGTGGTCTGACCAAAGGTCAATCATCAATACACTTGTTTCTGCTGTTGAAGGTTCTCGTGCCAGAAGAAGTTGGTACGACCAAACAATTAAACCTTCATAAAACTCTCTCGAATCGGCCAGTATTCGAACGTATTCTTCTTTATTCTGACCAGAGGCACCAAGCATACTGCCTGGTTGATTGTATTCGATCATGTTAAATGCTGTGTAGAATTCAGCTTGTGTTGGAAAACGAAAAAACATATTGTCAAAACTTGCGTTCACAAAATTGAACGTGTTCATGTTAATCTCGTCATACACAGAATTGTTGACCATGAAAGCGCACAAATCGCTAACTTCTATTGCCCCGTTCATGTATTTCTCTTCGGAATCGAGTACAGCTTGCAGCTTATCAAGCAACAGGTAGCGCTCTGCAAGACCTTCCCAATTACCGTTCAAGGAATCATTGAGTATTCCGCCTGCAATTGGCCCCATTACCTCCTGTATTTCGGCATTGGAAGCCGCCTCCATAAATCTTGCTTTTCCTTGTTCGTACAAGCGATTGTAATACGAGTGTTTGTAGGAGATATCGCCCGGTATGTAGTTTGTGTTTGTTTGTAATTTGTAAATCATGGCTTCCCGTGATTCAAAACTTAAATCGTTTGCCTTAAGCGTCATTCGCTCAGAAATCATTTCAGAATCAAATGGCTCTCTTCCTATTTGATCGATGTACACTCGATTAATGTAATTCTCAATCAATAAATCTGAAACTTCAGAATAATAAGGCGCATCATTATCTAAGACTAAATCAGGGTCTTTTTTACAGCCGCTCGCAATAATAATTAAGACGAGAAGAAGGAAAAGAAATTGGGTGTTCTTCATTCTGAGGTACAAAATACGGCATAGTAGTTACCGTTGCTGTCATCTACTTTCATTTCTTTGCTAACACTAGGAATTGAAAAAGACCATGGAAGAAGCTCAGAAAAAGGTTGATAAATGGATTAAATCCACCGGAGTCCGCTATTTTAATGAATTGACCAATATGGCCATGCTCACCGAGGAAGTTGGAGAGGTTGCCAGAATTATTGCCAGACGGTATGGCGAGCAGTCGGAGAAGGAATCGGATAAAGGAAAAGACCTATCTGACGAAATGGCGGATGTCCTGTTTGTACTAATTTGTCTAGCCAATCAGACAGGAGTTGACCTGACAAAGGCGTTGGACAAGAATCTAGATAAAAAAACTAAGCGAGATGCCAATCGGCACATCAATAACCCGAAGCTTAGGTAGTATTAATACTCCTTTTTTACGGTTTGTAGGAAGTTGATCATCTGAATCCAGTATTCAGTTTCACCATCAGTATCCTTTCCTAGGCATTTCGACCCATGTGCTCCTCCTTTTGGTGGAGCGAAATAAATTTTCTTTCTAGATGTGACTGCATTTGCTATAGCGTCTGTGTATTTCTTTTCGTCAGCACCACAAGCAATGAATGTAGGCTTGGTAAGGCTTTTAGCGGCCTTAGCTACATCTAATTCTTTTCCAAAATATTCACCCGGGCTAAAAGCAATAACGGCTTTTACTTGTGGCATTTCGCTTCCAAGCTTAATGGCTAGCGATGCTGTGTAAGAGCTGCCCATTATAATTACTGGTTTGCGGGCAATGAGGTAAGCCTTTTCTATGGCGGCTCTCATATCAGCTTCGGCATCCATGTAGGAAGTGCCAAGCCCAGTGTTCTTAGCCAGCACGTAGGTTTCGTTTACAATAAAGTTATTCTCCTTGCCAGAGCGAAGGTCTACTGCTATACAGTTTACTTCAAGTTTATTCAACTTAGGAGCTATCCTTTGGTATTCACCACGGCTAGATTCGGCCATGTGAAAAAGCACAACCCATGGGTAATCTGGGTTCACCTCATACATGTCGGCCGTAATAGTTACTCCATCTTTCGATGGAAACTTTACCCTTCTAGCTGTTTGGGCATCAGACTCTGTAGCTCCAATAAAAAGGGAACAGAGGATGGTGATAATTAAGAATCTGAACATGGGTGCAATTTAATAGTTGACAGTGGCTAATAGCAAAATGCATTCCGTTTTTTCGACAGAAGTATTAACAAAAAGCCCCATTCATATTCTGAACGGGGCCTTTACAAATATTATTACCTCAAGAGTTAGTTTTCTGCAAGAACAATAACCTTGTTGTTGTTCATTTCTACAACGCCTCCGCCAATCTCAAAAAACTGAATATCTCCATCTAACGCCTCAACCTTAACTCGTCCTTTTACCAGGGTAGAAACGATAGGGGCATGATTGTCGAGAATACCAAAAAGACCTTCCTTTCCAGGAAGCTGCACATATTTGGCCTCTCCCTCAAATACCTTTTCGTCTGGTGTTACAATTTCTAAAAGCATCTTGTTGTTGCTTAGGCTTCTGCCATCAATTTCTTACCCTTTTCAATAGCTTCTTCAATGCTTCCAACTAAGTTGAAAGAGCCTTCTGGGTATTCATCAACTTCGCCATCCATAATCATGTTGAAACCTTTGATTGTATCGGCAATATCAACATAAACACCTTTAAGACCGGTAAACTGTTCTGCTACGTGGAAAGGTTGAGAAAGGAAACGTTGTACACGTCTTGCTCTGTGAACAATCAATTTATCTTCTTCAGAAAGTTCATCCATACCAAGAATCGCAATGATATCTTGAAGTTCTTTGTAACGCTGAAGCGTTTCAATAACGCGCTGTGCGGTAGAATAATGCTCTTGTCCAACAATAGCTGGAGTTAGAATTCTAGATGTTGAATCCAATGGGTCAACCGCAGGGTAGATGCCCAGCTCAGCAATCTTACGAGAAAGTACCGTAGTAGCATCCAAGTGAGAGAATGTAGTAGCTGGTGCAGGGTCAGTAAGGTCATCTGCAGGTACATAAACGGCCTGTACAGAAGTAATAGAACCTCTTTTTGTAGAAGTAATACGTTCTTGCATTAATCCCATCTCAGTAGCCAATGTTGGTTGGTAACCTACAGCAGATGGCATACGACCAAGAAGTGCTGATACCTCAGAACCCGCTTGTGTAAATCGGAAGATGTTATCAATAAAGAAAAGGATGTCACGACCTCCTGACTTCTCATCACCATCACGGAAATACTCAGCAATAGTCAATCCTGAAAGTGCCACACGAGCACGCGCCCCAGGAGGCTCGTTCATCTGTCCGAAAACGAATGTCGCTTTTGACTTCTTCAATGTTTCTGGGTCAACCTTAGTAAGGTCCCATCCACCTTCTTCCATTGAATGACGGAAAGCATCACCATAATCGATAATACCTGCTTCAATCATCTCACGAAGAAGGTCATTCCCTTCTCTTGTTCTTTCACCAACACCAGCAAATACAGAAAGACCACCGTGTCCTTTTGCAATGTTGTTAATCAGCTCCTGAATAAGTACAGTTTTGCCAACTCCAGCTCCACCAAACAATCCAATCTTACCACCTTTTGCATAAGGCTCAATAAGGTCAATTACTTTAATTCCCGTGAAAAGAACTTCAGTAGCAGTAGACAAATCCTCAAACTTTGGCGGAGCTTTGTGAATAGCGTATCCGCCTTTTTTGTCGCAATCAGCCATTCCATCAATTGGATCTCCAACTACATTAAAAAGGCGACCATAAATTTGATCTCCAATTGGCATTGTAATAGGGGCTCCTAAAGAACGAACCTCAGTACCACGACTTAATCCGTCTGTAGAATCCATCGCTATTGCACGAATGGTGTTTTCCCCAACGTGTTGCTGACATTCAAGGGTTACAACCTGTCCATCTGGACGAGTTACTTCAAGGGCATCCAAAATTTTTGGAAGCTCTCCATTGCTATTGTCAAAACTGATGTCCAATACTGGACCGATGATTTGTGCTACTTTACCTGTTAGAGCTGACATTTATAAGTTGTTTTTATACCGTATTAAAAAGGCTCGTTTTTCGGACTGCGAAAGTAGGTCATTCGTTCTGCTTGAACAAGGCATGTTTAAAAAATGTTAACAAGCTCCGACAAACGCCTTGCGCAACATCCTTCATTCATGGCATTGCCGCGGGTAAAACGATATTTTTGCAGCCCAATAATTACAGTTGAAAGTATTTCACTCCATAAAAGATTTTGAGAAGGTAAAAGGCGCAGTGGTTACCACGGGCACTTTTGATGGTGTTCATATTGGGCATAGAAAAATAATTAATCGGCTGAATGAAATAGCTGAGAAGATAGGTGGGGAGAGTGTTCTGTTAACATTTCATCCGCATCCTAGAATGGTTTTATTTCCTGACGATCATGGTCTGGAATTGATAACAACAATGGATGAAAAGATTCAGCTTTTAGAGGAAGCGGGAGTTCAGAACCTGATTATTCATCCCTTCACTCGCGAATTTTCGAGAACTACCTCGTTAGATTTTATCCGAGATATTTTGGTTAATAAGCTTGGGACATCTGTATTGGTAATCGGCTATGACCATCATTTTGGCCGAAACAGAGAGGGTAGTTTCGAACATCTACGCGAGTCTGGACCACTCTATGGTTTTCAGGTAGAGGAAATTTCAGTTCAAGATGTAGACGATGTAGCGGTAAGTTCAACCAAGATTAGAAAAGCACTGCTAGTAGGAGATGTGGCAATTGCGGCAAAGTATTTGTCACACCCTTATCCGCTTAGCGGTGTTGTAATACATGGTGATAAATTGGGACGAAAAATCGGCTTTCCTACCGCCAATATTGAAGTATTAGATGATATAAAAGTAATCCCAGCCAACGGTGTTTATGCATGTTACGTCTATTTAAATGGAGAGAAATTAAAGGGCATGCTCAATATTGGAACAAGACCAACCGTTAACGGAGCAGAAAGACGGATTGAGGTTCATGTTTTAGACTATGATGCAGATTTCTATGGTCAGCAACTAACGCTTCATATTATTGACCGAATTAGAGATGAGAAAAAGTTTGATAGTGTTGAAGAATTAAGTGCAAGACTGATGGTTGATAAAAATCTAACTAATAATATTTTATGAGATTAATACTTGCCCTTCTTGGTACATTTTTCTTCACTCAGTTGTGTGCGCAGGACTACAATTTAGAAGCGTTGGAAAGCGACATTTACCAATACACTTCTTTAGAAGAGGCACTAGCAGCGCCCAAAGACAGTGTTTACAGTTTAAAATTGAAAGACAGGTTGAAAGAAGTTCCGATGGAGGTTTTTACTGAGTTCCCGAATCTTCAACTTTTGGATTTAAGTAAAAACCGCCTGACAGAAATCCCTCCTCAAATAGGTTTGTTAAAAAAGCTTAAAAAACTAATATTATTTAAGAATAAAATTGAGGTTCTTCCTGCTCAAATTGGAGAGCTGGAAGACCTCAGAGAATTGGTCATTAATCAGAATGAATTAGAGACCTTACCAGATGAAATTGGCAACCTCAAAAAACTACGGTACATAGACATGTGGAGTAACAATATCACACGATTGCCGGGTTCTATGGCCGAAATGTGGGGGCTAGAAGAGATTGATTTAAGGGTTATTGTAATGACTGAAGCTGAGCAAGCGGAAATCAAAAATTTGTTACCAAATACCAAGGTTGAATTGGACCAGCACTGTAATTGTGGCAACTAACAGCCTGTTGGTAGTTCTGACTTCATTCGTTATTTTCAAAGCAAATTAATCACCATGAAAAACTTCTCTCTTAAGTCTCTCCTGATTTTTAGCACATTATTCGGTTGGTTAATTCTCAGCTCTTGGACTGGGGGACCCGCTCCAGAGTCTAAGAACGATAGCCTAGCAATTGTGAGAGTCGTGCAGCCTATCAATGAGCTTTTCAAGATTAAGCCGGTGGTTTATGTTTCTAAAGGGTTGGGGAGAATAGAGGAGGTAAGTGTTTCAGATACCGAGCATGGAAATGGAGACTTTGTGTTAAAACAAACGCTCACAGATTTCCTTGCTAATGGATATACGATTCAGACAGCCACAGAAAGTTCACAATCGGGAATGCAATTGAATACCTATTACCTCAAAAAGAAGGTCATTTAAGTTCAGCTAGAACAGCATTCCTTGAGAACTTTCGTGCTCAAGAAGCCATTGTTTTCTTTTTAACCCTCCTGAATAACCAGTCAAACTTCCATCGCTTCCAATCACTCTGTGGCACGGAATAATAACTGCAATCGGATTTTTGCCATTTGCGGTACCAGCTGCACGAATCACTTTCGGGTCGCCCAAACGCTTGGCTATATCCATGTATGAGACAGTCTTCCCGAATTCGATATTCTGCAATTCATCCCACACCTTTTTCTGAAAATCAGTTCCTTTTGGAGAGAGTGGCAATTTGAATTCTGTTCTACTGCCGCTGAAGTATTCACCCAATTGTTGGATAGCATCTTTTAGAATGCCTTTTGGATTTTGTGATATTGAAATGGATTCATCATCAAGAAACCTGACTTCAACAAGGCAGTCATTTTCTTCAACTATTTCTAGCCAACCAACGGGCGATTTGTACAAGGCCGAATTCACAAATCAAGAATACGGATGATTGATTATAACTTAAGCGTTAACATGGTCATAAAGTTGAATCCTGCTTGCGGATAGTAGTAATTCTCCGTGGTAGATTCTCCGCCATATATATAGGAGAAGGTGTAACCGTTAGATTCATAAAACTGGTTGAAGATGTTATTTAGCTGAACACCAATACCTATTTCTTTGAAGAATTTCCAATGAAAATTGTAGCTCAAACGTAAGTTGTTGGTGACGTAATCGTTAAGCATTCGATCACGGTTAGATGTGTTGTCTAAAAACTGCTCTCCAACGTATTTTGTGATGAATGAAGCACGCAAATTCTTGATCGGCTCGTAGGTGAGATTTGCAGCAACAATATAGTTTGGCGAGAATGCGATATCCGTCAGGCCGTGATTAATCTCCACCTGACCGCCATTATCATAATCATCTACGTATTCCGTGAAATCCCAGATTTTGCTCTGGCTCCACGTGAAATTACCTGCAAGGTTTAGATTCTTGAGGATGTTCACGCTCCACATTAATTCCAACCCGTATCTGTCGCTCCAATCTACATTTTGACTGGTGTAGGCACCCACATCATTCACTTGTCCAGTTGGTACAAGCTGGTTCTGGTAAACCATCCAAAAAGCATTTAGTCCTACGGAATACGAGCGCGACTTTCGTTCGTAACCCAATTCCCAATCGTAAAGTGTTTCATGCTTCGGACGAGAAAGTTGTGTTGCCTCAACGATGTCTTTTCTAGCAGGCTCACGGTTGCCCATTGCAAGAGAAGTATAAACACGATTTCGACTGTTTAAATCGAAGTTGAAACCAACTTTTGGGTTAAAGAAGTGCCAATTGATGCTTTGCTCAGTAGTTTTAATTCGACCAAATAAATCAGCTTCTGGCCCTACGAAATTGTATTCAATGGTTCTATGCTGTAAATCGACAAACAGATTTACTTTAGGGTGAAATTGATAGTTGGCTCGGATGTAAACGCTGATGTCGTTTTTGCGTGCGTCATCTTCATAATACCGTTGGCTTAATTCTTCGTATTCTGTGAATTCAGAATCGATTGCTTCGCCAAAATGTTTTCCTAAATACTGATTCCAGCCACCACCAAATGTTGCGTTTAACTTCTTCCCCGTATAATTTACGGCAAAGGTGAATCCGTAGAAATGATTGTCTAACCAACGTCTTCGAATAATATCGGAAGTGGTGATTGTGTCATTCCCAATAATTACGTTTTCCAATCCATAGTCAGACAAATCGTCTTTCTCTCTTAATTGCTCGAAGTAGCCTTTTCCTCTGGTGTAATGCCCGTTCAGATTGAAGTTCCAGTTTCGGTCAAATTCATGTGCGATGATGAGTTGATAATGGTCTTGCCCATAATCATCAACCTCATTTTCGTAGTTGTAATAATTGTAAGTTCGATTTGTTTCAAGTGAGTCCTGTGGCGTTCCCCACCAAGATTGGTAGGTTCGTTCTCTTCCGCCAATTGCGTTAAAACGAATCATGGTTTTCTTGCCATGATAAGCCGCTGACGCGTACCACGACCAAAGACTAGAAGTAGCTCGGTCTATATACCCATCAGACGAAATTCGACTGAAACGTGCATCAATTGTGAATTTGTTGGCAATCAATCCAGAACCTGCTGAAACCGAGTGGCGCCAAGTGTTGAAAGAACCATACCCATTCACCAATTCAGCATACCATTTCTTACGAACCGTATTGGTTTGCATGTTGATGCTGGCACCAAATGCGCCCGCTCCATTGCTGCTTGTTCCAACCCCGCGCTGAACTTGAATGTTATCTAAACTAGAGGCCAGATCGGGCATATTTACCCAGAAAACGCCATGTGATTCTGAATCGTTGATGGGAATACCGTTCAGCGTAACATTAATACGGGTTGGATCAGTTCCTCTTATTCTGATTCCCGTATATCCAACTCCCGCTCCTGCATCCGAAGTCGAAACCACGCTTGGTTCTAGCTCCAACAATACAGGAATATCTTGACTGAAATTTTGAGTCTCGATTGTTTCTAAATCAACGTCTGTGTATGCCGTTGCGGTATTTCTGTTTGCTCGGGTTGAACTCACAACCACAGCATCCTTCTCGTAAGACGTTGCTGTTAGGTAAATCTGATGTAGCTTTTTCTGTCCTGCGACAACGGCAATTTCTCGGTTATCAAAACCAATGAAACTTAGATTCAGTTTGACGGAATCTGCCTTGCCATAACGGATGTGGAATTTCCCTTCAGTATCTGTAAACGTACCGCTGTAAGTTCCAGAAACGGTAACATTCACGCCAGGAATAGCAGCGCTATCTGAAGCAGAATAAACGGTTCCCGAAATAGATTGAGCCTGTATTTGTGAGGCGCACAGGCATAGCGCTGCAATAAATAGTTGTCTTTTCATCTTCCTTCCGCCAGCATTACCTGGATCAAGTTTTAGGGTATTATCTCAGCCCGATTTTCGAGCACCCCTGATGGCGGCAAAGTTAAACGGAAAAGAGTTTAAGAATCAAATGATTTTGATGTATAGGAAGTAAACGGCAAATCCCGTTAAAAATAAAATGCCGAGCCAACTCAATGCTTTTAGCCAAGTGGCAGGCTGATGTTCCTTCTGAATGTGGTCTCCTGTAACTAATTTGAAGTTGATAACAGCTATTAGAGGCGCGATTAAAAAGCTGATTGTAGTGGCCAAATCAACCAGTGTTTTCATGTGGTTTCCGAATAGGAAAATTATCAGAAACGCACCAATTCCAATAATTGCAAGTGAGTAGTTGTATGCCTTACTCGTGCTGATATTTACCTCATCAGGAAGAAAAAGGAGCTCAATGGTTCGTTCAAAACTTCGAGCAAAACCATCAAAAACGGCAATGCAAGTTCCAAACATGATGCTAAAAGCTGCGGTTGCAATTATGATGTAGCTCCAATCTCCAATGTAATTGGTGTACAGACCAACAATTGAATGGGCAAAGGCGCCACTGCTATCAGGTAATTCAGTTCCTGTGCCGTAAAGCATGAACGCCCCAAGTGTTACAAAACAGATGGATAAAACTGCAGATACGATATAACCAAAGTTGAAATCAGCTAAAGTTTCTTTCATGCTCGGTTTGTAGCCGGTTTGTTTGATACGTTCCAAAGTCCAAAGACTGTTCCATGCGCTTAGGTCAACTGCCGTTGGCATCCAACCCATTAGGGCAATAATGAAAAGCATGCTGCCCTCATCCCAAATATTGGGTGCAATGAAATCAGGCATTTTCGGATTTGGTCCTTTAAAAAGAGCCAGAACGAATGCGAAAAGTGTTGAAACCAAAAGAACGGCTCCGATAACTTTTATCAAGGAATCTAAAAGGCTGTATCGTCCGCTCATTAATACTGCACAACAGATTGCAAATAGCGCAATGGTGGCGTAAATACCCCAAGATGTAATTCCAAATAGGTTCTGAAGAAATCCGGAAGTAACAGCGCCAACAGCAGCTGAAACGAAAAGCATACTGATTATTGTAATAATGAAATAGAGCCAAAGCATCCATTTTCCTATTCGTTTGTAGCCATCAATCAGACTCTCTCCGGTGGCATTAGCATACCGACTTCCGTATTCAAAAAATGGGTACTTGAACAGGTTAGCCGCAATGATAAAACCAACTAAGGCAAACCCAAAATTGGCACCAGCCCGTGTGCTTTGAACCAAATGGGACACGCCTATTGCGGTGCTTGCAAAAAGAATTCCTGGGCCAAGGGTTTTTAGGAAGTTGATGAATCTTTCAGAATTCATTTTAAAAAATCAGCAGTACAGAAACGAAAAGCACAATTCCAACTCCCATTAAGGCAACCGTATAGGGAAGAATTTCCTTGGCTTTTAAGCCTGTAATTCCAAGAAGCGGTAATGCCCAGAATGGCTGAAGCATATTGGTAAGTTGATCGCCATAAGCCAACGCCATTATGCTTTTGGGAATGCTAACTCCTAATTCGGACGCTGCTTGTAGGATTATTGGTCCTTGCACACCCCATTGGCCACCACCGCTAGGCACGAAAATATTTACAACACCAGCACTTATAAAAGTGAAAATAGGAAAGGTTGTTTCGTTAGAAATACTCACGAAAAAGTCTGAGAATAATTGAACTAATCCCGAGCTGTTCATGATGCCCATTATTCCGAAATACAACGGAAATTGAATAAGAATTCCAGATGCGCCACCGATGGCTTGGTCAATTGCTTTGAGGAACTTGAAAAAGCTGCGGTGAAGTAACAGGCACAATCCTAACAGTAAGAGATTTATGTAATTAGGATTTATGAATCCAAATCCTTTTTCAGGGAAAATATTGAAAGCCAAGTAGGCGCAATACAGGCTGATGATTCCGCCTATGGTTGATCCAAAAAATTTGGAGTAATCTAATTTTTCCGCGCCCGTAATATCAACGGTTTCCAATGCTAATTCTGGTTTGTTCAAAGGGAGAAAAGCTCCTGATTTAGAACGTTTTCCAAGAAAGAACATAAAGATTGGTAGCACAACGATAATGAGAAGGGTCGCGGTCAAGTTCATTGAACTGAAAACAGTTTCGGAAAATGAGACGGGGTCTGGTAAAAGTTGCAATTGCTCTGGCGACACAATGCTTGACATTAAAGAAGTTATGTGTCCTTCTTCTGCCACTTTAATCGGGGCTGAACCAGATATGCCACCATGCCAAACCATCAATCCAGAATAACCTGCCGCACCAATAAGCGGGTAGTTCAAATCAAGGCTGTTTTTGGCAGCATGTTCACCCACTTTTCGGGCCAAAATTGCTCCGAATATTAGTCCTAATCCCCAATTAAAAAGAGCAACAATTACGGTAAGAAAAGTAACAATGGCTGCTGCATTTGCTGTGTTGTTGCAAAATCGAGTTGCGTAGCTAATAATGGCATCAACTGGTTTGGTTAGGGCCAATGTATGCCCGAGGACTAACATCAGCATCATTTGCATGGCGAACACTAACAATGGGCCGTTCCAAAGCCCATTTTCCCAAAACCCAAAAACCTCGGCAACTCTATCAATTCCAGTTGAATCTGAGCTGGTTAGTGTATATGCCAACACCATGGTGAGAATGGTAAGAACCACCGCTATGGTAAATGGTGCTGGGAGTAGGGTTTTAAAGGTTTTTTCTATGGTTGATGAAAAACTCATGCAACCAAATTAATTCAATTTCAATTGATTAACCGCCTCAATAGCATTGGTCAATCGTATTTCATCATGGCCTTTAATCACTCGATAATCAGCTCCGATTGTTTTGAGCGAAATCTCGAATAGTCGAAAAATTGCTAGCAGGTCATTCGGATTTTCGCGCAATGGGTCTGGTTCCCATTTCAAATCAGGATAAGTGAGAAGGTACTTTCTGGGTTGCTGAAGGTCAAAAAGCTTTTCAATTTCCTTGTTTCGCTTTCGGTATTTGAATTGATGCCAGACCATCACTACCAGGATATCCGTGTCGCAAAAAACGGGTTGATCATTTTCTGAGATGATTCGATTCTCTAGCTCAAGTTGCTTTTTAGCGATTGTAAGTAAATCGTAAGGTTCGTATTTGTCTTGCCTATTGTTCAAGTATTCTCTCGAAAATTCAGGGACAACGGCTCCGCCAAAATGGTGAGCAAGCTGATTGCATAAGGTGGTTTTACCTGAGCTTTCAGGGCCTACGCATGCAAAAATCTTCGCTCTACTTTCCATTCTTTGTACCAACTAATAAATCCGACCAATGCAAGGATAGTGTACACAGCGTAAAGTCCAGCAGTTGGTTCTAAACCCCTGCTCCAATAGAGGTAAATGTTGAAGGCGTCTATTACAATCCAATAAATCCAATTGGACAGAATTTTACGCGTAACCATAAACGTAGCAATAAGACTAAATGAAGTGGTAAACGCATCTAAATACGGCATGGCCGAATCAAAAATCAGTTCGAATCCCTTGCCGAGTGCGCCTGCAAAAACAAATCCCAACAAAATTGCTCTAACGTGATGTGTGGTGTGCCATTCGGCAATGTTCAATTTACCATCCTTTCGATTTCCGAATTTCCATTGCCACCAACCATATACGGCCATCACTACATAAAATACGCTGATGAACGATTCGCCAATGAGGCTAGCTGAATAGGTGAGGTAAACGTAAATGCCTGAGCTAACAAATGCTGGATACCAACACCAAATACTCTCTTTGGCTGCAAGAATTACGTAAGCAATGGCCAATCCAATGGCCGCATATTCCAAAATGGAACTTAACTCCATTGACTCGTATCCCAACGGTCGGGCGGCAAATGACTATTGATAATCTTGGAAACAGCTGCAATCGCAACTCCAGATTCCATCGATGGCTTCAATGAGTCGGAATATGCCTTCATCACAGCATCATATTCACCAAAAACCTGCGTGCTTACTCCGTTGGTGATGACTTCAATGTTCTCACATTTATTCAATCTTCGAAGAAAATCTTTTACAGCTTCCTTGTACCCATCGGTTAATGGATACATGGTAATTTCCAAAGTCACTTTCATGAATTACTGTTTTGAAACGCTTGCCATTTCAGCAAGCAATGAGCCATTTTGTTCAATGGCATTTCCCACAACTACAACGGTTGCTCCCGCATCAAAACGCTCTCGTGCCATTTCGGGTGTCCTCAATCCTCCACCAACAATAATGGGCACATCTACGTGGTCAGAAACTCGCTTAATCATACTTGCGGAAACGGCATTTTGAGCACCACTTCCACCGTCCATAAAGATGGTTTTTAGTCCAAGCATTTCACCAGCCATTGCTGTGCAAGCTGCAATATCATCCTTGTCGTGCGGCAAGGGATTGGTGTTGCTCATATAGGAAGCCGTAGTTGGTCTTCCGCTGTCAATTAACATATAACCAGTTGGAATAATCTCCAATCCACTGTTTTTCAATCGCGGAGCAGCAACTACATGTTTTCCAATCAACATTTCTGCATTTCTGCCAGAAATCACCGATAAAAGAAGAATAGCGTCCGCATTCGGAACCACCTGCATATTATCTCCAGGGAAAAGAACAACTGGAATATTGCAATTGGCCTTGATGATTTGAACGCAATCAAAAAGTGAATTACTTACCAGCAAACTCCCACCTACAAATAGCATGTCAACTCCTGCGTCTTGAGCGGAAATAACCGTTCGTTCTAACCCGTTTGAACTTGTTTCGTCAGGGTCGATGAGTAGAGAGAAAAGCTTGCGCTGTTCTGCTTTTGCTTTGTAGAGATGGTTGAGGACTTCCATAATTCAGATTGCAAACTTAAGAAATTGAGTAGGGATATCTCTGATAAAATCAATACTCAAAACGAATATTGGATTTTGGAAAGACCCCTTTCAGATAATTTATTCGTTTGGCAACGGCTGTTTTTTTTCTGCGTTAATAACATTGGTCTAATTGTTCTTAATTGAATTTGCATAGACTATATGGTTTAACGAACTTGCGATGGCATTTTTTATGCGCGATAAAATATTTGAAATCAAGTTGAATAAAGCACTAGCTTTTTTGTTGTCATTGATAGTCCTGTTTTTGAGCCAACCTGCTTTGGCTCAAACATGTACGGGATTGGGTAGCCAGGATTTTTCTGATGTGATTTACGTTGCGGTTACTGGTTCTTCAAGCTCCAGCGGTGAATCTGACGACCCAGTTGATTTGCTTACCGGCATTTCGATGCTTGGGGGTAACTCTGACAAAATTTACCTGCAATCTGGTACATATGTACTTACCCAAGAGTTGGTTATCCCAAGTAATGCTCAATTAATTGGCGGATTTAATGGTAATTGGATAAAGGACAACTCTTCTGTAACAACCCTATTTAGAGACCCAAGTAATGTCCAGCTCGGCCCGCCAAGGTTAATTGCGGTTTTATGCTTGGGGCAATCCAATTTTAGGCTGCAAGATTTAACAATTCGTACTGCAAATGCTTTAGGTCAGGGTGTGACTACATATGGTCTTTACCTCAATAACTGCGCTGACTATGACATAGTTCGCTGCAAGATTATTGCCGGTAATGGAGGAAATGGAAGTCCTGGGTCTCCTGGGTCTGCGGGGCCAGCAGGTTCAGCAGGTGAGAATGGCCAACCTGGTGAGGAAGATGCTGGAGGCAATAGACATGGTGGTTTAGGCGGATGTTGTTCGTTTCCTGGAAGTAATATGGGTGGTGAAGGAGGCTGGGGAGGAGAAAGAGGCACGTATGTATTTCCTGCTGGAGGGGAGGCTTTTCCTGGTTATGACGGGGAAAGTGGACAAGGACCTGGAGCGGGATACGCTGGAACTGGAGGTCAAGAAATATTTACAACCGTAATATCTACTCAATGCGATCGCACACAAGCAAATGATGGTGAATTTGGTGGAGATGGAGCAGATGGAGTTCCTGGATTACCTGGGGTTCCAGGTGGATTTGCTTTTGGTGGTGGCTTTTTTGCGCCTGGCGCTGGAACTGCTGGTTTAGTTGGCGGAACTGCTTCAGGAGGCGGAGGCGGAGGCGGAGGCGGCTCTCAAGGAGGCATTTTGTGGTTTGCCATTCCTGAAATACCGCCCTTCATTTCTGCAGATACAATTCCGTCCAATAGCAATGGTTCTGGTGCTGGTGGCGCTGGTGGTGGTGAAGGTGGAGGTGGTGGCCTCGGGGGAGGAGGAGGACAAGGAGCTGGTGGCTCTTTCGGTGTTTTCGTTTGGGATAACGGTTTTAATGGTGTGATGAAGGATTGTGAAATGCAATCAAGTTTTGCTGGATTCGGAGGTCCTGGGGGTGTTGGTGGTGACGGTGGTATGGGAGGTCCTGGAGGAGAAGGTGGGGCGCTTTTTATCGCATGTGATATCGGTGCAGGCGGCAGTGGGGGTGATGGTGGTACAGGAGGTGCTGGTGGTCAGGGAGGAACAGGTTCTAATGGTATTTCTGATGAATTGTATCAGCGACCAGGAGGACAGCCTATGATTTTGCAAAATATTTATGGTCTCTCGCAGCCAATTGTAAATGTTGAATTTGGAGGCTGTACAAATGCGCCTGTCACCTTTAGTACAGACGCTACCGGAACCCTTCAATGGTTCTTTGGTGCCGGATCTATACCGTCAACAGCCTTAGGTCAGGACGCAGTGGCGCATTTTACTACTCCCGGGTTTAAGACTTTTACATTAGTCGTTAATGGCATCGCATTTACATATACAGATTACATAGATATTCATGCGGTGGTTCCAGCATTAGATCCACAGATTCAAACTGGTCCTACGGAGCTTTGTGTTGGAGATATCTCCGATTTTAATAGTTCTATTTCTGCAAACAATTACATCTGGACCCTAAACAATGTTGTTGGAGACACGGTTGTTTACAACGGTCCTAACTATTACGATTTGCTTGGTGTTGTTTGGGATTCTGCTGGGGTTTATCAATTAACGCTCACAACAGAAACAGAATGCTGTGGTCAATCTTTTACGGATACAATTATGATTGTGGTTGATTCTATAGTGCTTCCTTCAACAGCAATTCAAACACAATTTGCAGACACAACCAATACTGTTTGCGAACTAACCGAAGTGACATTTACAGCTACTGCTGAAAATGTTGGCCCAACTCCAACTTATACTTGGTTAATTAATGGAACTCCAGCTGGCGGATCTGGCCCTGTTTTCACTACCAATCAGTTGCTTAATGGAGATGAAGTAGTCTGCGAAGTAACTTCTTCACTCGGATGCGCAACAGGAGAAATTGCTGTTTCTAATTCTATTCCAGTTACGGTTATTCCACCTCCAGAAATTATTTGTTCCGCAGATTCATTTGTGTCTGGACAGCCTACGTATTTCGAAGTTGAAGTTACCACAGGTGGATTAGCGCCTTTTGAATATTACTGGTCGTTTGGAGATGGCTCTCTCGGTTTTGGAGCAACAGTAGAGCATATCTATCAAAATGCAGGTGTATATACAGCCACCGTAGATGTTCAAGATTCATTAGGGTGTTCAGTTTCTTGCCAAACTTACATGACGGTGTCGCCAAATTTATCTGCCGACTTTATAGTTGATACCCTCAATGGATGTGCGCCATTTAATGTTCAGTTTCATAATTTGAGTGAAAATGCAGTATCCAATTATTGGAGTTTTGGAGATGGTAGCGGTTCAAGTGCCGAGAGTCCTGCTCACACCTATAACACCGCTGGAACGTATGATGTAACATTATGGGTTTATGCTGGAAACGGAAATGATTCCTTATCAATTGCTAGTCAGGTCGTGGTGAATCCATCGCCAGTCGCCAATTTCCACAATTATGAAATAAATCCTGAAACAGGAAGCGATACAGTGCAATTTGCAGACAACTCAATTTTTGCTGATAGTTGGTCATGGAACTTCGGAGACCCAAATTCTGGACCAAATAACTTTAGCTCGGAGCAAAGCCCAATACACGTTTTTACCAGTAATGGAGCATATAACGTTACGCTATGGGTTACCAATGTTTATGGATGTACTGATAGCATCATTTTGGGATCTAGTGTTAATGTTGGAATTAGTGAATTGACCAATGATCTTCAGGCCATGGTTTATCCAAACCCAGCTAGCGATTGGATAGAATTGGCTGTTTATTCGGCTGAGAATCGAGCGGTAAGTTGCTGGGTTTTGGACGCAACGGGTAAACTTGTTCTTGATCAACAGATTCAATTATCTCCAGGGATAAACAATAACCGGTTCGATTTGACGCAACTTGTTAGGGGATCTTACGTCCTCAAGTTGCGTACAAACAATGACGAACATTCATTCCCATTTGTGCTGATCGAATAAGATGTTGAAGAGAGCGAGCCTTATTGGAGTGTTATTTGTTGCATTTATCGCGACTGGTTATGCCCAAGAGTGCAATATCTTTTATGTCTCTCCCAATGGTAGCGGAAGTGGAACCAAAGCATCGCCAACCTCGATTCAAAATGCCATAAACAGCGTAGTTCCAGGAGTCGATCATATTCGAATGGCCGAGGGAACCTACCCGCTGTCCGACACGTTGCATCTAGTTCAGGGAGTAACGATTGAAGGCGGTTACAATCCAACTACATGGGTTAAGGGAAATAATGCACAAACTCTATTTCATAGAGACAATACAGCTCCTTCTTCGGTCAGTATTTTTGGAATAGCGGCTACAAATATTTCAAATTTTCATTTACACGACATTTCGGTTTTAGTGGATAATGCGCAAGAACCAAGCTCTTCCACTTGTGGTATTTATTTAAATGGTTGCTCTGATTACTCACTAAGTAGAATACGGTCGACAGCTGGAAATGGTGCCAACGGTTTAAATGGAAACCCAGGATGGGATGGAATTACAGGAGTTGACGGTTTTGTAGGAGAAAATGGTAATGATTGTGGAGATGGCAATTATGCGGGCGGAGCAGGAGGAAATTCTTGGGGAGGAGGAGCATCTGCCGGGGGAAACGGTGGAAATGGTGGACCAGAAGGAGCAGATGCAGATTTTTGGCCTCCTTGGAATATTGATTGGGGAGAAGGCTATGACGGACAAAACGGACAAAACGGTTTAGGACCAAATCCTGGAGTCGGAGGTGTTGGTGGTCCAGGATGGGAAAATGCCACTCCAAGCCCATGCATTTTCTTGATTGGTTCTTGCACAGCAGGCGTTGTCAATTACGGACAAAATGGTGTTGACGCAGCTCCTCCGGGAGCAGATGGAGCAGATGGATTAGACGGAATTCCAAGCAACATAAACGGATTTTTCACTCCAGGTCACGGAGAAGATGGAGTAGACGGAGTAGATGGTGGCGGTGGAGGCGGTGGCGGTGGCTGCGGTTCTCACGGTGGTGCACTTTTTGGCGATAATGGATCTGGACCAGGTGGCGGTGGTGGTGGTGAAGGTGGTCAAGCTGGTACTGGTGCTTTTGCTGGTGGCGGTGGCGGTGGTTCTTTTGGTATATATATCACCAATAATGGAACAGGAGGTGTACTAAACGATTGCGTGCTTAATTCAGGAATGCCAGGCATTGGTGGAGTCGGTGGTTTTCCTGGTGGACTTGGTGGTCAAGGTGGACTTGGTGGCTGGGGCGGTCAAGGTTGTGGACAAGGCGGACAAGGTGGCGATGGAACTGCTGGTGGCGATGGCGGAAATGGTGGTAATGGCGCACCTGGGGTAAGCCAACCGCTTTATGAAGAACCTACTGGAATTCAAACAGTACAAACAAGTTTAGCTGCTAACGTTGAACCAGAAGTTGAACTTGGTGTAACGGGCTGTACGTATTCAGACATTTATTACACCACCAATGCAAATGGAATCATTGAATGGTTCTACGAGGGTAGTACAGTGCCAATTAACACTGTTGGCCAAAGCACGCAAGCTCAGTATACTACAATGGGAGCTTTTGATTTGACCATGGTTTCCAATGGTGTGCCGTATTTCTTGTCAGAGTTTGTAAACATATTTATTGATGGAACTCCTTACTTGCCAACCATCCAAGCTGCTGATACAATTTGCCCAGGAGATGTGGTAAACTTCTCCTCTACTTGGCCAACAAGTTTTAACGTATTAGGCTACCGGTGGAATTTTGGAGACCCAACGACTGGAGCCAATAACACAAGTACGCAAGCAACACCATCGCATACCTATAATGAAGTCGGAACCTATATGGTTGTTATGCAGTCAGAATCACCTTGTTGTGGTTGGGCTAAGCCAGATACCCATTATGTGGTAGTTATGCCAGTGGTTGAGCCGGATGTATTCATCACCGCAACTTCAACTGAAATTTGCGAAGGAGAAACAATCACCTTTGGTGCTGTTCCCTACGCTGGAGGAAATAGTCCAACCTACGAGTGGTTCTTAAATGGAGTGTCGGGCGGAATCGGACCTTCTTATACTCCTGCCTTCGTTAATAATGGAGATCAAGTTTATGTAAGAATGGCGAGTTCTTATCCTTGTCCGATTACACCTACCGTGAATTCGGAAACCATAACCGTAATAGTTCATCCAAATCCGGTTGTCGACTGTAGCAACGTCACCAATAGTTACCTCGGAGCCGAAACAGGATTCGATGCTCAAATGTCCGTAGGAACTGCACCATTCGAATTTATGTGGCAGTTTGGAGATGGAGGTTCATCTATTGAACAAAGTCCTTCGCATTTATATGGAGGTACAGGACTATACAATGCCAACGTAGAAGTGACAGATACATTTGGCTGTTCCACCATTTGCGATGTAGCAGTTGATATTATTCTTCCGCCATACGTCTATGCTGGATTTACCTACGTTGTTGATGCGCAATGTGGTTCAACAACGGTGACATTTACCGATACTACAGTAGGTAACCCGAATGAATGGGAATGGGATTTTGGAGACGGACTTTTATCCGATCAGCAAAATCCGGTTCATACCTATTCGGGCATTGGACCATACACAATTACGCTTTCGGCTGGAAACGGAGTGTTCACTGACACGTTGGTAGTCCCAAATCTTATAGAACCACTCATTGTTCCGACCGCAGCTTTTACCACGCTTGAAACAGAGATTTGTGATTCCTCCGAAATTCGGTTTTATGATAATTCGGTAAATGCGGCTTCATGGGAGTGGAGTTTTGGCGACCCAAATTCAGGCCCAGAATCCAACACAAGTAACCTTCAAAACCCTTACCACACTTTTAATGAGCCAGGTATTTATACCATTGACTTAACCGTCTATTCGGTGGACCAATGTGATGCAGTGGCTCAATCAATCAATGTCACGGTACATCGCTCCCCAGTTGCTGGTTTCTATGTTGACACAAATGTTGTTTGCACAGGTTTGCCAATTCTATTTATGGATACATCTAAAGCAGATATTGATATTACCAACTGGTACTACCATTTTAACGATAAGGATGTAACCATTGAAGTAGACGGAAGTGTTGAAGATATAGTTGAGTATACGTTTGACGAAGCCGGCTGGTACGTTATCACCCAACATGTTGTAAATACAATTACGGGATGTAGAGATTCAGCAAAGATTGCAATGGAGGTTCGGCCTCATCCAATCGCTGATTTCTACTTCGAACCAGATGAACTTCAGTTGCCAGATACACTTGTGCAATTTTGGAATGCGAGCTTAAATGCAGAGGAAGATTCAACACATTGGCTCTTTAGCATAGAACCACCGTTTGGCGGACCGTATTTTTATTCGGTAGATAATGAGTGGCATGCTGAGGGGATATTCTTGGATTCTGGTCTTTACAATGCACAACTTATTGTAATGAGAGAAATTGGCTGCCCAGACACACTTGTTATTCCATATAGAGTTTGGGAGCAGGAAACCTTCTTTATTCAAACCGCTTTTACCCCAAATGGTGATGGTATAAATGATGTGTTTGAGATTAAGGAGAAAGGAATTACCGAATGGCATATGCAGATTTATGATCGATGGGGCAAACTCGTATGGGAAACCTTTAACGTAAAAGAATCGTGGGATGGTACCCACCGTGAAACAGGTAAAGAGGTTCAGCAGGGCGCCTATACCTATAAAATAGACTTGGTTTGGTACCGTGGAATATCCTTCAATAAGCTCGGTACAATCACCATTTTCCGTTAACATTTATGAGATTTATTCTTGTTTGCTTTCTAGTGCTCATTTATGGAGCAAGTTCACACGCACAAGTAGTTTTAACCAATGTGTCTCAAATTGGCGGAGTGTGGCACCGCGCAGTTTTGTCAGATTCTGCTATGCCTGCACAAGGAGGTGCTGCATGGTTTGATTATAATAATGATGGTTGGTATGACTTGTACCTGACGGGAGGAGAGGCTCCAGATGTGCTATATTCTAATAATGGCGATGGCACGTTTACCGATATGTCTTTAATAGCTGGAATTACGATACTTGATAATCGACAAACTAATGGGGTGACCAGTGGGGACGTTAACAGAGATGGCTGGAATGATCTTTTTATCACCACGACCAAAAACTTCCCTAACTACCTGCTATTGAATAACGGAGATGGTACATTTTCATTGGCTAGTAATTGGGCTGGAAGTGAGCATGCGGCCAACAGCTTCTCGGCCTCATTTGGAGATGTTGACTTAGATGGATGGTTAGACCTTTACGTTTGTAATTGGTCTAGAAATATGGAAGTGACCACATCCGGACCCATCGTGTCTGTCGATTCTGAAAGCAACTACTTTTATATGAATGATGGAGAGGGATTGCTTCAAAGTAGAGCAGTTGAACTTGATATTGATGACTCGTTAGGGTGTGCATTAGGAGTAATGTTTACAGACTATGACAATGACAACGACCAAGACATTTTTGTGGCAAATGATTTCGGTTTTTTTAATGGCAATTCCCCAAATCGCATGTTCAGAAATAACTACCCGAATTTGTCTTTTTCCGAGGTGAGTGCGGGATTAGGTTTAGATCAAGAAATGAATGGGATGGGCGTGGCCAAAGCCGACCTTAATGAGGATGGAGTACTGGATTATTTAGTTACAAATATCCGTACAGATCGGCTCATGATTAGCGGTTTTAGTGGATATGACGAAGAAGCAGTACTTCGTGGAATTCAGAATGATTCTGTTTGGCTGCAGGACCTTATTTCAAGGGATTGGAATGTTGGCTGGGGCGCAGGATTCTTAGATATTGATAATGATGCCGATGAAGACTTAGTGGTGGCTAACGGCTCATTGTCTTATAATTTTCCACATCCAACTTTAGATTCAAATAAATTGTTTTTGAACGATGGACATGGCGGATTTACCGAAGCTTCATTTGCATCAGGATTTTCTGATACATATATATCTCGTGCACTGGCGTACTGCGATTACGATTTGGATGGAGATTTGGATGTTTTTGTAGGTATAACTGATTCCCTTACAGGTGTAAGTACGAGTTTCCTATATCGAAACGACACGCAAGTGGGAGATTACCTACAGGTAAAAGCTACAGGAGTCCAGAATAACCCAAATGGAATTGGTGTGAAAGTTCTCGTGTATACCGATGTTTTGATACAGATGAGAGAAATAGGAGGTGAAAGCAGTTTTAATTCTCAACATTGGCAAGTGGCTCACTTTGGCGTTGGCGGTTTGCATCAAATTGATTCGATACAAGTAGTGTGGCCAGGCGGTAACTCAGAGTGGTTTTATGAAATCATGACCAATCAATTTATTGAGGTTGTAGAAGGTCAAGGTATATTGATAACAGGAATTGACAATGTGGCTGAAAATTCAGTGAAAACATTCCCAAATCCTTTCAGCACATCATTTTCAATTCATGCGAATGACCATGGTTATTACCGGTTATTTGATTCTAAAGGAAACTTAGTGTTATCTGGTAATTTGAAGACTGGAAGAACGGATGTTGAATCCAATTCGATTGAAAGTGGTGGCTATCTGTTATCCGTGGAGTTGTCGGACGGAAACATTGTTACTCGCAAAATCATCAAGCAATAGCTGCTCAAATTGGCTAAGTCATAGCTATAACATACCTTTGAGCCCGTTTTAAAAAGCAAATATTAATAATGAGCAATACAGCAGAACAATTGAAATACAAGGTAAAAGACATTACTCTAGCGGCCTGGGGTAGAAAAGAAATCATGTTAGCCGAGGCAGAAATGCCAGGTCTAATGTCTCTTAGAGAAGAATTTGGAGCTTCAAAGCCACTGGCAGGTGCTAGAATTGCGGGTTGTCTTCATATGACAATCCAAACGGCTGTTCTTATCGAAACTTTAGTAGAACTTGGAGCGGATGTTACATGGTCTTCATGTAACATTTTCTCAACCCAAGATCATGCCGCTGCGGCCATTGCTGCTGCTGGCGTACCTGTTTTCGCTTGGAAAGGTTTGAACGAAGAAGAGTTTGACTGGTGCATAGAGCAAACGTTGTTTGCATTCAAAGATGGTCAGCCATTGAACATGATTTTGGATGATGGAGGAGATCTTACAAACATGGTTCTTGACCGTTTCCCTGAATTGGTGAAGGAGATCAAAGGAATTTCTGAAGAAACTACTACCGGAGTTCACAGGTTATACGAAAGAGTTACTAAGGGAACACTTCCTGTTCCAGCAATCAACATCAATGATTCTGTAACTAAATCCAAGTTTGATAACAAATACGGATGTAAGGAATCTTTAGTTGATGCAATCAGAAGAGCAACAGATGTAATGATGGCGGGTAAAGTGGCTGTCGTTGCTGGGTACGGTGATGTAGGTAAAGGTTCTGCAGCTTCGCTTAGAGGAGCTGGAGTACGAGTTATCGTAACGGAAATTGACCCAATTTGTGCGTTGCAAGCCGCAATGGACGGATTTGAGGTGAAGTCGATGGAGTCTGCTATTCCTCGCGCGGATATAGTTGTTACAGCAACTGGAAACAAAGACATCATTACTGGAAAGCATTTTGAAGCGATGGGAGATAAGACCATTGTATGCAACATTGGTCACTTCGACAATGAGATAGATATGGCATGGTTGAACAAAAAATACGGTTCAACTAAAGATGAGATTAAGCCTCAAGTAGATTTATACAATATCAACGGAAACCATATTATACTGCTTGCAGAAGGACGTTTGGTTAATCTGGGATGTGCTACAGGACACCCATCTTTTGTAATGTCTAACTCATTCACCAATCAAACATTGGCGCAATTAGAGTTATGGACCAACACGGATGCATACAAGAATGAAGTGTATATGTTACCAAAGCATTTGGATGAAAAAGTGGCAAGACTACACCTTGAAAAAATCGGGGTTGAACTAGAAGTACTTTCTGCCGATCAAGCATCTTATATTGGTGTTACCGTAGACGGACCATATAAGCCAGATTACTACAGATATTAATAAACAGTCAGTTTTTTAAGAATGAAAGCCCCTTTGTAGGGGCTTTCGTTTTTTTGGCAAGTAGTTTTTTTATTTTGCAACAGCATTAAAAGCGCAACATGAGCCTAGAATTAGGATTAGAAATGGAGTACAACACAGCTCGCGAGCTGATGCAAATTCCAGAATACGGCCGAAACATTCAGAAAATGATCGGTTACGCCAAAACAATTGAGGATAGGGACGAAAGAAATAGAGCGGCAAAATCCATCATTAAAGTAATGGGGCAGGTAAATCCGTATTTGAAGCACAATGAAGATTTAACTCACAAACTGTGGGATCATATGTTCATCATTTCGGACTTTGATTTCGATGTTGACTCACCGTTTCCGAAACCTTGCCGAGAAGATTTTGAGACCGGCCCAGATAGAATCCCTTATCCAACCGCAGAGCGTAAATACCGTCATTATGGAAGAATCATCATCCAAATGATAAAGACAGTATCTGAGGTTGAAGAAGGGGAGGATAAGGTAAAGATGGGGGTAGCCATTGCAAACGTTATGAAGCGGGCTTATCTCAATTGGAACCGAGATTCGGTTGAAGACCGAGTCATAATAAAGGATCTCACTACAATTTCTGAAGGTAAAATACGTGTGCCTGAGGATACGGAATTGACCGCGTCTAAGGATTTAATTGACGCAGCAACTAACACTAACACCTCTAACAATAATCGTAAACGAAAAGGCGGTAGAAACAGGAAAAAACCAAATAATTCAGGCAGTAATCGCAGAAATCATAGAAATTAAGCATGGCTTCATTTGAGATCATTGGTGGGAACAAACTGAAAGGAGAATTGGTTCCGCAAGGGGCCAAAAATGAAGCACTTCAAATTCTTTGTGCGGTACTTCTTACTCCAGAGAAGGTTACTATTTCAAACATCCCCAACATAAGGGATGTCAATAAACTTATTGATTTACTTCGCGACCTAGGAGTAAAGGTTACTCAACTCGCAGAAGATACTTACGAGTTTATTGCTGACGATGTAAATCTCGAGCATTTGCACTCAGATGAGTACAAGAAAAAGGGCTCTGGTTTACGCGGCTCTATAATGGTTGTTGGCCCAATGCTTGGCAGGTTCGGTAAAGGATACATTCCTCAACCTGGTGGCGATAAGATTGGACGCAGAAGACTCGATACACATTTCATTGGATTCCAAAAACTAGGTGCAAAATTTGAATATTTAGCCGAAGAACAGTTTTACAAAGTAGAAGCAAGTAATCTTCAAGGCTGCTATATGCTGCTAGATGAAGCCTCGGTAACGGGAACTGCCAATATTGTAATGGCTGCGGTAATGGCCAAAGGCAGAACCACCATTTACAACGCTGCTTGCGAGCCATATTTACAACAGCTGTGTAAAATGCTGAATCGTATGGGAGCCAAGATTACCGGCATCGGTTCTAACATGGTTGTCATCGATGGGGTTGAATACTTGACTGGTACTGAGCACAAGTGCCTGCCAGATATGATTGAGATTGGCTCTTTCATTGGTTTGGCGGCAATGACTAAATCTGAGATTACAATAAAGAATGTCAGTTATCCTGATTTGGGACTTATTCCAACCATTTTTAGAAAACTCGGAATACAGATCGAACTTAGGGGAGACGATTTATACATACCATCTCAAGAACACTATGAAATTGAGTCATTTATAGACGGCTCTATTTTAACAATTGCCGATGCTCCATGGCCTGGTTTTACTCCAGATTTACTCAGTATTGTGCTAGTCGTGGCATCTCAAGCAAAAGGAAGCGTGCTCATTCATCAAAAAATGTTTGAGAGTCGACTGTTCTTCGTAGATAAGTTGATTGATATGGGGGCAAAGATTATTCTATGCGATCCGCACAGAGCTACCGTCATTGGAATGGATCATCAAATTGAGCTAAGAGGAATTCAGATGACTAGCCCGGATATTCGAGCAGGAGTATCGCTTTTAATAGCAGCACTTTCTGCCGATGGGAAAAGCACTATTCATAATATAGAGCAAATAGACCGTGGGTACCAAAACATTGATGTCAGGCTAAATGCAATAGGCGCTAACATCAAAAGGCTCTAATTGGTATAGTTGTTGGTCTGCTTAACGACCTAACGTACTGGACGGTAAGCCATAATTTTAGATAAAACATAAATCATGAAAAAGATAGGATTCATAATTGCAATCGGAGTAATGTTAGTTGGAACTGCAGCATTTGCTGGAGGGGGAGATGGAGATAAGACTGAAAATTCCGAAGTAAAAGTTGGTTTGAATATTGGCGATCAAGCGCCAGAACTTAAGTTCAAAACGCCAGAAGGTAAAGAGGTTAGTCTTTCTTCGTTAAAAGGGAAAGTAGTGCTAATTGATTTTTGGGCTTCTTGGTGTAGACCATGCCGAATGGAAAACCCGAACATTGTAGCTGCGTACAAAAAATTCAAAACGGAAGGGTTTGAGATTTACGGAGTATCGTTAGACAAGAGCCAAGATGCATGGGTAAAAGCAATTAGCGATGACGGACTTAACTGGGTTAACGTTAGTGACCTAGGAGGATGGAACAGTGCTGGTGCTGCCACTTATGGGGTGCGTTCAATACCAGCAAACTTCTTAATAGACGAGAATGGAATCATAATAGCCAAAGGTCTTAGAGGCGCTAATCTTCATGCAGAGTTGCAGAAGATATTGGCCAAATAAATACAGCATTTCTTTAGCGAAACAAAGGCAGGATGACATCCTGCCTTTGTTATTTTTGCGCCCTTTGGTCAGATTGACTGCCAAATTGTCCCAAACATCGCAACGGCAAATTTTTTGATTAATGCGGTTGACCGAAATTTTAGCTATGAGCAACAAAAAGCAAACAGAACAGACAGAATTGGAGAAGGAAGAAGTAATTGATTCTACAGAGCAAAATAACTCAGAAGAAAATACAGAGGCTAAAGATCCAATGGATGAGCTGCAAGATCAATACAATCAGTTAAATGATAAATATCTAAGGCTTTATTCAGACTTTGAAAACTTTAGAAGAAGAACAGCTAAAGAACGCCTTGATTTGATGAAATCTGGAGGAGAAGACATTTTTAAGCTTCTACTGCCATTGTTAGATGATTTTGAACGAGCACAAGCAAACATGCAAACCGCTACGGATGTTCCGAGCGTTAAAGAAGGTGTAGAGTTAATCTACACCAAGTTCGTTAAAGAACTTGGAAATAAAGGACTCAAGCCAATGGAGTCCAAAGGAGAAGTGTTCGACTCTGAGATTCATGAAGCGATAACACAGATTCCAGCTCCAAGCAAAAAGCTGAAAGGTAAAGTGGTAGATGAAGTTGAAAAGGGATATTTTCTTAACGATAAAGTAATTCGGTTTGCTAAGGTTGTAGTAGGCTCGTAAGAACAGAATAATGGCAAAACGAGATTATTACGAAATACTTGGCATAAGCAAAGGAGCCTCTGAAGCGGAGATTAAAAAGGCGTATCGTAAGATGGCCGTTAAGTTTCATCCAGACAAAAATCCGGATGATGCTTCTGCAGAGGAGAAGTTTAAAGAAGCAGCCGAAGCTTACGAAGTTTTAAGTAACGGAGACAAAAAAGCGCGCTACGATCAATATGGTCATGCGGGTATGAGCGGAGCTGCTGGCGGAAATTATGGCGGTGGCGGTTTTGGCGGAGGTATGTCTATGGATGATATCTTTTCACAGTTCGGTGATATTTTCGGTGGAGGCGGAGGTGGTTTTGGCGGAGGTTTTGGTGGAGGTGGCCGAAGAGCCCGAGTTAATAAAGGTTCTAATCTGAGAGTGCGGGTTAAGCTTAATCTGCAAGAAGTAGCCAATGGCGTAACCAAAAAACTGAAGGTAAATAAGTACGTAAGCTGCGCAAAATGTACTGGCACAGGTGCTGAAGACGGTAAAATGGACACCTGTCACACGTGTGGAGGTAGAGGTCAGGTTACGCGTGTTATGAACACGCCTTTGGGCCAAATGCAAACTTCTTCTACCTGTCCTTCATGTAGCGGACAAGGACAAACAATTGCAAATAAGTGCACTGCATGTTATGGCGATGGAATTGTAAAAGGAGAGGAAGTAATTGAAGTGAAAATCCCAGCAGGCGTTGGAAACGACATGCAACTTTCTGTTAGAGGAAAGGGAAATGCTGGAGCCAAAAGTGGAGTTCCTGGAGATTTAATTGTGCTTGTAGAAGAGGAAGAGGATAAGGATTTAAAGCGTGACGGTAGCAATCTGCATTATGAATTATATGTAAGCTTTATTGATGCCGCGTTAGGAACATCTGTTGAAGTACCAACGATAGAAGGAAAAGCAAGAATTAAGGTCGAGCCAGGAACTCAGAGTGGCAAACTGCTACGTTTGAGAGGAAAGGGCTTGCCAGATTTAGATTACGGACGAAAAGGTGATATTTTAGTTCATACCAATGTTTGGATTCCGAAGCGCCTTTCTAAAGAGGAAAAGCAGACGTTGGAAACACTCAAAGAATCAGAAAATTTCCGTCCAGACCCAACAAAAGGAGAGAAAAGCTTCTTTGATAAAATGAAGGATTATTTTCACAATTAATCAGCATTCTTAAAAAACCATCAGATTGTCTGAACCTATTTTTCGTGCCGAAAATGTAAGCAAAGCTTACGCTGGTCATGTAGCAATTGAGAACATTAGCGTGACTGTTCCCGAAGGTTCCATATTTGGTCTTTTAGGCCCTAATGGCGCTGGAAAAACAACCTTTATTCGAATTATTAATCAGATTACTGGTCCAGATACTGGTACGCTTTGGTTTAATAATGAGAAGCTAGACCAAAAGCATCTTCAGTACATCGGCTACTTACCAGAAGAACGTGGTTTGTATAAGAAAATGAAGGTTGGCGAACAGGCTTTATACCTCTGTCAACTTAAAGGGCTGTCTAAAAAAGACGCGCTCCAAAGATTGAAATATTGGTTCGAGAAGTTTGAAATTCAATCTTGGTGGAACAAGCGAGTAGAAGAGCTTTCGAAAGGAATGGCGCAAAAAGTTCAGTTCATTGTTACCATTTTACATCAGCCTAAACTGCTCATATTGGACGAACCATTTAGCGGTTTCGACCCGATAAACACCAATCTTATTAAGTCCGAAATTCTTGAGTTAAAAAAGAATGGAACAACCATCATTTTCTCAACTCATAACATGGGTTCAGTAGAGGAACTTTGCGATCATATTGCCCTCATAAATAATGCAAAGGTTATTCTTGACGGTGAAGTTTCAGAGGTCAGAAACAGGTTCAGAACCAACACGTTCGACATCGATTTCAAAGGAAGCTTGATGGAGTTGAGCAGTTCGCTTGGCACTTATGGCGAATTGATTGAGCGTACTTCTGACCAAGAAAAATTGGGTGCAACTGTTCGGTTGGTTAATGGTGCAACCACCAATCAATTGCTCGGAAATATGATGCGGTCCGTAGAGGTTACTGGTTTTACAGAAGTGATTCCTAGCATGAACGACATATTTATTGAAGCCGTTGAACGGTATAATCGAGAGAATCTTGCGGTATGAATAAGATAGGCCTCATTATAAGACGAGAATACATGACTCGGGTTCGAAAGAAGTCGTTCATTATCATGACAATTCTCGGCCCGGTGCTTATGGCGGCACTTTTTATCGTGCCCGTTTGGTTGGCGATGAATGAAGAAGACGAAGCCAATATTTTGGTGATTGACGATAGCTTCTTATTCAACGAAAGGATGACGGACACGGATAAAATCCATTTCCACTTTCCTTCAGATAGAATTGGGCTTGACAGTGCCAAGCGCCAAATGATTGCAAGCGAAAATTTTGATGCCGTTTTGTACATCCACGAAAAAATAATGACCAGTACCGCTGGTATTCAGTTGGTGTATGACAAACAGCCAGGAATTAATGTAATCAGGTACATAGAAAACACTCTTGAGAACGATATAGAAAAGTGGAAACTGGCCAAATCTGGAATCGATCAAGCAACAATCGAAGCTGCTAAAACGAGCGTTTCTTTGGTTACTACCAAACTAGACGAGGTCGGGTCAGAAAGTAAGAGCAATACCGAACTAAGTATGGTTATTGGCATGTTCAGTGGCATTCTTATTTACATGTTTATTTTCCTTTACGGAGTACAGGTTATGCGAGGGGTTATTGAAGAGAAAACTAGTCGGATAATCGAGGTAATCATCTCTTCTGTGAAGCCATTTGAGTTAATGATGGGTAAAATCATAGGAATAGCTCTAGTTGGACTTACTCAGTTTCTGCTATGGACAATTCTGTCCGCAACCCTCATATCTGGAAGTAAAGCATTAGTAGAACAGCATTTTGCTACGGAAGACCCAACTACCAGTATAGAGCAGGCTATGTCTACTGCACAAACACTTGCTCCAGAATCTGAAGAAGCAGTAGCGGCTGAACTTAATCAGGCGGCTATAGAAGACATCTTTGCCAATATTGAGATGATCAACTTCCCACTAATATTATTCAGCTTTCTATTTTATTTCCTTGGAGGGTATTTGATTTATAGTGCATTGTTTGCGGCTGTAGGTTCTGCCGTAGATAATGAAGCCGACACGCAACAGTTTATGCTACCTATTACCATTCCGATTATTTTTTCCTTCGTAATGGCCCAAGTCGTCATCAATAACCCAGAAAGCCCAATGTCTTTTTGGTTATCAATGATTCCGTTTACATCTCCAATAATAATGATGGTTAGAATTCCTTTCGGTGTGCCAGCATGGGAACTTGCGCTTTCAATGTTGCTTTTGGTCATCGGATTTGTTGCTACAACTTGGCTGGCTGGTCGAATTTATCGTACAGGAATTCTGATGTACGGTAAGAAAATTAGCTACAAGGAATTGTGGAAATGGCTGCGCTATCATTGATAATATGCGTGTAGCGGTAATCGATTTAGGCACCAACACATTCAATCTTCTTATTGTTGATGTAGCTGAAGGTGGAGAGTACCATGCGGTATTCAACACCAAAGTAGCCGTGAAAATTGGCGAAGGCGCTATGATTGCTGGAAAGCTTTTGACTGAACCTATGTTGCGAGCCAAAAAAGCGCTTTCCGAATACCTTAATATTATCACTAAGCATAATTGCCAAAAGACTTTGGCCTTTGCAACTTCAGGAATTAGAAGCACTTCTAATGGAGCTGATTTTGTATCCGAGGTGAAAGCCGAATTAGGTCTTGAGATTAAAGTAATTGACGGTCTAGAAGAAGCTTCTTTGATTTATGAAGGCGTAGATTTAGCCATTCCATTCGGGGAAGAACCAATGCTAATTATGGACATTGGCGGAGGAAGCACCGAGTTTATTATTGCCAACCAAACCGGGGTGTTGTGGATGAAAAGTTACAGGTTGGGAATCTCTCGGATTCTACAAATGCTTGAACCTCAAGACCCAGTTTTAAGTTCAGATTTAAATAATCTTGATAAGCTTTTCTCAGAACAACTTTCTGAGTTGCTAGATAATTGCCAGAAGCATAGAATTAAAACGTTGATAGGTTCTTCTGGTAGTTTCGATAGCTTCATTGAAATGATTTGGGCCGAGCAAGGGTCCAATAAATTGGCAAATTCTGTTGTGCGAGAAGAGTTTAATCTAACTGAATTAAACGAGTTGCATTCGAAACTAATTACCGCTGACTTTTACACAAGAAAAGCCATCCCTGGATTGGTTGAAATGCGGGTCGATACTATTCATCTGGCGTCTTTCATGGTTCAGTGGGTAATTTCTAATTGCCGTTTGGAAAGGTTATTGCTTTCTAGTTATGCATTGAAAGAGGGCGTTTTGCATCGGGTTATGGAAAACCGAATTTGATAGCACCGACTTTCTATTTTTGAAATTGAATTAAACACAACACCGATGGCCAAGATTCTGATAATTGATGACGAGAGAAGTATAAGGAATGCGATTCGTGAAATTCTTGAGTACGAGAAATTTCAGGTAGATGAAGCTGAAGATGGCCTGTCTGGAGTTGTGAAAGTAAAGACTGGTAAGTATGACGTGATTCTTTGCGACATAAAAATGCCAAAAATGGACGGAACTGAGGTGTTGGAACGCATAATGCTACTGGCTCCTGATACTCCCGTTGTGATGATTTCAGGTCACGGTGATATTGAAACTGCCGTTCATTTATTGAAGGAAGGTGCGTATGATTATATCCCAAAACCGCTTGATTTAAATCGTTTGTTGGTTTCGGTGCGCAATGCGCTTGATAGAACGGAAATTGTAGCTGAGACAAAGAAGCTTCGCAAGAAAGTGAGCAAGAGCTACGAGATGATTGGTGAATCGGATGGCATAAAGCAGGTTTTGGAGATGATTGAGAAAGTTGCTCCAACTGACGCACGCGTGCTAGTTACCGGCCCAAATGGAACTGGTAAAGAACTGGTTGCAAGAGCTATTCATGAGAAAAGCCAACGCTCTGATAATGCTTTGATTGAAGTTAATTGCGCGGCAATTCCATCAGAGTTGATTGAAAGCGAATTGTTTGGTCACGAAAAAGGAGCTTTTACTTCAGCCATCAAACAAAAGAAAGGAAACTTTGAGACCGCTACAGGCGGAACTCTTTTCTTAGATGAGATTGGTGACATGAGTCTCTCGGCTCAAGCAAAAGTCCTTCGTGCTCTGCAAGAAGGAAAGATTACCAGGGTAGGAGGCGAGAAGGAGATTGTGGTAGATGTACGTGTGATTGCTGCTACAAACAAAGACTTGAGAAAGGAAATTGAAGCTGGTAATTTTCGGGAAGATTTGTATCACAGATTAGGCGTTATTCTAATCAAAGTACCCGCGCTAAACGACCGAAAAGATGATATTCCTCTATTGATTAGCCATTTCCTTCAAATGATTTGTGAAGAGCAAGGCGTAGCCAAAAAAGTAATTGATGCTGATGCCTTGAAAGAGTTGCAAGATTACAATTGGACGGGAAATATTCGGGAGCTCCGTAATGTGGTAGAACGCCTGGTTATTCTTTCAGGAAAAACAATTACGAAGAAGGATGTTGTGCAGTTTGTAAAACTGTAATTAATACACTTTCCACGTCTTTGAAGTCTGATTGCTTCTCAATCGAAGAAGTTTCACGCCTAGGTAATTTGGTTTTGCAACGGAAATATTTTGCGCTGCAATTACAGAATGGTACATATTGGTTTCAATCAACTTTCCGGATAAATCGAACCATTCTAACGTGACTTTGTCAAGTCGATCACGACTCTTTATTTGAATCGTGCTTCCAAAAGTTGAAAGGCTGATATCAGCTTCTACAATACCAGTTGGTTGCACCACAATCTCATTCGAGAAGGTGGGGCAGTTTCCTAGCATTAGCGTTCCCACTTGATACGTTCCAGCTTGGTTGTAAATATGTGTTTGAGCGGTTTCGTTTGGAATCTGATTGCCATCTAAATACCATTGATAGTTAACTTGATTGTCACTTGATAAGGTGCCTGAATTATCAATTATTACAGGCGCAGAATTCTCGCAATCTGAATTAATGGTTCCAAGGTTAGTTTCTGATGAAAGCGCAGCTTGAAAATCATCCCAAGCATCACAATCGTCTTTTAGAAAATAATCGAACCAAGGGTGGCACATCGCATAGCTCACTGCTTGTTGATTTGCCGCAGAAAGACTTCCTGGAATAATCTCTCCAAAAGTACAGAGGCCTGGGTTTGAAGCAAAACGGCAATGAGAACCGTTCTGTATACTCACGAAGTATTTACAGTTGGAAGCTAAACCATCGTATATCGGAATATGATGGTCTGCTGGTGGCGTAACACCATCTGAGGATCCTGAAAGAATCATTGTAGGTGCTGAGACATTTACGCCTGCCGCTACAGCAGAAGGATTTGTTTCAGCGGGCGCAAGGCCTACAATACAGTCCACTCCAGCAAATCCTGAAGCTGCTAAAAATGATGCCCCACCCCCCATACTATGTCCCATTAGTGCTGTCCTATCAGAAATGTGTTGATAGAATGGCGAAGAGATATTCTGTCCCTCAGCCTGCATTTTGGTGGCTAAAAACCGTAAATCCAAGCCAAATTCTTGGTGAACAGGGCTAAACCCTGTTTCTGTTGATGGAAGAACTATTATGTAACCTTCAGGAACAAACTCATTATTCCAATTCGGATATGCTCCAGGTTGCATGGTAAATCCATGTCCGAAAACAATAATAGGGAACTCTCCTGCGACCACGGCTACATTGTCGCCAGCAGAAACACCTGGATAATAAATTTCGCAGGCTATGGCTCTATTGCTGCGCGCTGGATCATTGTAAGTAATTGTTCTATGGCCTATTGCAAATTGAGAGAACGCGTTGGACCCGATTAGAATGAGTAGAACAGTTAGAAGTTTTTTCATGTTATTTGATTGATTACAACAACTTAAGTATTAATGCTCAATTTCGCTTCATGAAGCAATCATTCCTTCTCCTTTTTGTCTTAACAGTATCACTAAAGTGCAGTGCACAAAAACCAATCGAGCGAATTGCTTTTGGTTCGTGTGGGCATCAAATTGGAGAACAGTTTATCTGGAATTCGGTGGTGGCGCTTAACCCGGAGCTGTGGATTTGGCTGGGTGATAACATCTATGCAGACACGGAAGATATGGAAGTATTGAGAAGAAAGTATCAGCAGCTTGGCGATAATTACAACTACCAACTGCTAAAGGACAAGTGTCCTGTAATTGCTACTTGGGATGACCACGATTTTGGAGTGAATGATGGCGGTAAAGAATATCCAAAGCGTGCTGAAAGTCAGAAGGAGTTCCTAGAGTTTTTTAGAGAACCAATCACCAGTGCAAGATGGAAGCAGGAGGGTGTGTATACGACCTATGAGTATGGTATTGATGAAAATCGAGTTAAGGTTGTTCTGCTAGATACGCGCTATCATCGAGATGAACCAGATACGGATGGCGATATGCTTGGGGAAGCACAATGGGAATGGTTGGAAAATGAGTTTCGGAAGTCAACAGCAAAAGTTGTGTTGGTTGGAAGTAGCGTTCAGTTTGTATCGAATCAGCATCCATTTGAAACATGGGGACACTTTCCATCGGCTAGAGAAAGAATGCTAAAGTTGATTAAAGAAACGGGTGTGAAAGGAGTAATCTTCTTATCAGGAGATCGGCATTTTGCCGAGATTTCTAAACTGGACCAGGCTGACATGCCGTATCCAATTTACGATTACATGTGCAGCGGATTAACGCATGCCAATAATCTTATGATTGAAAAGAATCCATACCGAATGAAGCAGAAAACCTACTATCATCGGAATTTTGGAATGATTCTGTTTGATTGGGAAAATCAATCAGTCACCCTTCAGAACAGGAAGGTAAATCAGAAGGTAAGTTTTGAACACACAATCCCCTTTTCGGAGTTAGGGTGGTAAGGTTGAAGAACGATTAATTAGTAACGCGTGGCTATTAGCCTTCTGCTGTAAACCTGCCCGTTATCATCGCCTGAAAAATAGGCTTGTATTCTGAAACGTACAGTGCCATTACACGGGCAGTTCCAGACATCAGCAATTGCAACTGGCTTGAAATTGTCGTGATCGCTTCCAGATTCGTTAACATGGAAGTAATTCATTTGAGGAGTATTGTAATTACCGCAGCCTGTTACGTTTTCAATGTAAACTCTCCAATAGATGTAATCATTTCCTGAACCTGATTGGAAACGAGCATTGAAAACGCCATCAAATTTTATTACGTCCCCGGCTTTAACTGTCATGTTTCCGGTGTTCGCACTCACATCAGCCCAGTAGTTTCTGCCAAAACCAGGTGCGTCATCTTGACTCACATATACTATATCTCTACTTGTAACAACTCTTGACCATGCAGTGCCACCGTTGTCATTAGTTTTTCTAACGTATAAATCTTGATCAAAAAAACTTCCTGACAATTGCATTGCATAATTATTGCTTGAATTACTGTGGCGCGTGTCAATCATATGCCACCAGCCACTTGAGTTGGAAGGATATCCTTCCCCAGGGGATGCCGTACTTGTCTCATAAAAACCAGATAGCACACCATTAGTGTTGCCTGCTAAGGTGTTATTGTCACGCGTTTGGGTTCTGGAAC
>CALCGD010000164.1 GCA_937900875.1 uncultured Flavobacteriales bacterium | reverse complement strand
CAAGACGTGTTTATCAATAATATCGTGAAACCATTGCCGTTTAAACTGATCTAACTCAAAATTTTTGGAGAGATGAAAAAGCTATTTTTTGGAATAATTATGGGAACAATTTGCTTCTCGGCTTCAAATGCTCAAGACAAAAAAATCAAGTTTTCGAACATAACCGAAATCACTTTTGGGTTTCAAGTTGGCCAAACAACCAAAATTCAGAGCGTAGATGGTGGTGGCGAGTCTGAAGTAGAAGTAGCTGGATACAAGTTTCCCGCGCCAAGAGTAAGCTCATCGTTTGGTGCTTTATTTGGAGACCTCTTTTTTTTAGGTCCTGGATTGTCATATACATTTCAACCCTCTGATAATGATGGGACTCTGCTAGACCCTAATGCCAATCAGCATAAACTTTCGGCTTTTGGACATGCAAGAATTCATTTTGCAAAAGGTCGATTTAGACCATATACTGAGTTGAAAGGTGGTTACACTCACATCTTTACAGAGGATGTTGCCTCCATTTATTCTGAAGACGTTTACACGTGGGATGGTGCTTTTGTGGAGCCTGCTATAGGTTTTGGATTTAAGCTGGGAGCCCACGGGCAACTAAATGCCTCTCTTGGTTATCAGTTTCTAAATGTTTGGAACCGTTCGGATGGTTTTACCAGCGCTGCTGCTTTCGAACCAGAAATTAAGGATGCTTATCACCGACTTTTGCTAAGCTTCGGCTTTAGTTTCTATTGATCAACGTTTTTTTGTCTGACCAACTCTCTGCTATCCATATCAAAGCAAATTAGGCCTCCGTATTCTTTTCCTAAGTAGGTGTGCGAACAGCCATTATCCAAACAAATTGAAGATGAATTATCCTCAACCTGCTTTACAATTTTAGAATATTTGGTTGGAGAATGGCCAAACAAGACTGTTCTGCCTTTGAAAGGTTTGGTTGCAGAAAAATTCCTCATCCAGCACATAGCGTGTACATCGCTTAGCGGCTTGTCAATTTTCATATTAAAGCCCGCATGCACCAAGAAGTGGTCTTCTAGTTTGTAGTAATAAGCCAACCCTCTAAAAAACCGCACGAACCTACTTCTCACCAAGCCCTTTTCGTTAAGAAGGCCTAGCGAGTTTCTTGATTTAAGTAGCATTCGAAGTTCCTGTGGGCTTTCATACATAAGATGCAGCAAGGTCTCTTCATGGTTTCCCATTAGGGAAAACACATTGTAACCTTCTTCATTTAAACCGAGCACTTGGTCAACTACCTGCTTGCTTCGTGGGCCCCGATTTATGAAATCTCCAAGTAGAAAAAGCTGGTCGTCATCATTAAGACCAACCTTGTTTAAGAGTTTATCGAATGTTTTGGCGCAGCCATGAATATCGGTTATCACCAATCTTCGTCCACCATTTTCAGGAGGTTTAACATTAACACCAATCGTCTGCTTAGCCATTAAAAGCCAATCTTCATGCTTAGTTTGAACGCAAGATTATCAATTTGATTGGTAAAAGCATACGGTCCGTACCGATAAAATACACCGCCTCCAATTCCGATTAAATTCACCTTTATAATATCCTCAATTACCAGGCCTGTTTCATAAAACCCCATGCTCATATCCTGAATCTCCAGTCCTATATGGCGGTTTGGGTGAGGAAGCCAGCCAATTCCAAAACTGTTTGCCCAATGAAACTCAGGACGAATCCAATTGATTCCAGTTTTAACCGAGCCAAAATTATGCCTTTGATGAACAGCAATCTGGTACTGATTTAGGAACTCATTCGGGCGCATAGTTTCGAAAGAATTCGGAGAGAAAACAGACAGGTCATCAAAATTTGACTTTGGGGTGTACATCTTTAAATATGGAGTGGCTGATGAAATCCAGCCCGCGCTCAACTGCCAGTGTTCCATACCTAGCTTTCGTATTCTGAATTTACCCTGAAGTTTTAAATCAGCCTTCCAATAATCGTAGTCAGACGAAAGAATTCCTTTCACGCCTTTGGTTACGGTAGCCCATAAAACAACCGCTCCTTTATCCATTCTTATTTCCCGTTCACCCAATCTCATTTTCTTTTCGAAGGGAGCAAAACGGAACCCAGCCCGTACTTCGGCATATTGCGCTTTTGTCAGGCTATCTGTAGTGTTTTCTGGATTGTACCGATAACCATGTTTACTCTCCGCATCCTGGTGTCTGAACTGCACCTCGAAATGCCAACCTCGCAATGGATTTATTCGAACTCCTGCATTCCAACCGTCAATCAAATCCATTCGTTGGATGACCAAATCGGCATACATCGCTGCCAAAGCTAGATTATCAGCTACCAAAAACTCTTGAGCCCCAATTTCATGCACATCGTGAGAATAGACGCCTCTTAGTTGGAGCCCCAAATTCTTGTGTAAAGTGAACTCTACGTCAGCACCATATTTCACCTCCTTATCCTTAAAACCATAGGCTACATAGGCTCCAACATTTGCCCACTTTATAAGGTCTGGGGCCGTATGTAATCCTGCGCCCAGACGAAACCCTTCGTACTCGTTGTAATCAATAATCTTATCCAAATCCAACTCAACTGGGCCAATTGGAAATCGTCCTGTTCCGAAGGCGATTAACAACTTAATGCGTTGCTCCAACTTCAGCTCTTTTCCAACACTATCTATTACATGATATGTTCTTAACTCCTTCTCAGAAAGTGGTGCTTGCCGTTCAGAATTCCAGAAAGCCGAATCTTTCTTATGCGCCTTCGAATCAAGTTCCAACGTGTTTGAGCTGATATCAATTGCTCGCACCTTTTCATCCAGATTCACCTCTTTATTATAGGTGGTTCCAACGCCTTTTATTTTGAATCCTCCGAGGTTTAATCCCAGCATTTTGAAATCTGTATTCAGCTGCGTAGGGAACCATGTTTTACCTTCTAACTTCTCGTATTTGTGCTGAATCCTTATCTCCACCCCTTGTCCATCTACCACATTTGCAGTAGCGTTTCTGATGGCAAAATCGCTCATGTTTATATGCAGCATTCCTTTTAGAGCGTCAAACGTTTTACCCTTTTTAGGCTGGTAGCTAATGATGATTACTGTGTCTTGCTGAATGCGGATCGTGTCTTCGATATTGAAGAAATATCGGCTCCAACTATTCGGGCTTATCGGTCCAAGAAAAGCTTGTTCTCCTAGCGAGAAATAATCCTTGTAAAAGGAAAACGATTGCATCTGACTGGCCAACATCGCAAACTGAGGGTTCTTCATTCCTGAGAATCGGGTAGCCATCACGTTATCGGTGTATTTCCCGTTGCGAAATTTGCGTTCATACACATTTTCCGACATCATAATGTGTTGCTTTTCCAACAGGTTCCTGATGGCCACAACCATGGTGTCTTCTTTCGCCCGTTTGTTGGTTAAAGCCGTGTCTTCATCCAAAGTAAAAATGGTCTTCTCGTATGCCTTGTAGGTGAAATATGACAACTGACCAGGGTCGTTTTGTTTTCGATTTTTCACCACATTCATAATAATCCGTTCGGCAGGATTTTCACCCGGAAAAACAGTTACCTCCGCTAGTTCATTTACAGAACGTTTCAAGCTAAATTCAAGCGTATCTGAACCAACTGTGATTGGGAATGTTTGAGTCTCATATCCAATGTATTTAACGCTGACATGAGTGAGCGAAACTTGGCTTTCCAATTCGAAAAAACCAGAAAGGTCGGTAGTGGTTCCAAACGGGCCATCATTAATAACCACGTGCGCGAAAACTAGCGGGGCATCTGTTTTTTCATCATAAACAAACCCGCGAATCACGTTTTGAGAAAACCCATTTGCAAACCAAAAGGCACCTAGAATTAGAAGTATGAGTTTGCGCATTGCCGCAAAGGAAAAGAATGTAATGGATGTGTAGCTTTATTGAGATGGAAAAACAACGGTCATTTTATATAATAAAACACGGAAGTGCGCGCACTTCTTTCGAACTCAGGGAGTCGGAAATACCTGCTAAACAAGACGGATACATCCGTGTAGTAACGGAAGGATTCGGGATAAATTTTGCGGACATCATGGCCAGAAAAGGGCTGTATCAAGATGCGCCACCCACTCCGTGTGTAGTTGGATATGAGTCTGTTGGAAGAACGATGGACGAGTCAATGATTGGCAATGAGACTATTCCAGCAGGTACTCGGGTTGTAGCATTTTCTCGCTTTGGCGGATATTCTACGCACGTTTTGGCCGATGAAAGAGCCGTTCAACCTATTCCTGAAGACATTCCGCTTGGCGAAGCTTTGGCACTAGCGGTGCAATATTGCACGGCATACCATTGCGCAGAAGAAAGAGTGTCAGTTTTTCCTGAGGATCATGTATTGGTTCAAGCAGCAGCAGGCGGAGTAGGAACCGCTTTGGTTCAACTCTTGAAACGAAAAGGCTGTACCATTTATGGAACGGCTGGTTCCGATGAAAAACTGAAGTACATCCAAGAACAAGGAGTTCATCATCCCATCAATTACAGAACACAAGATTTCGCTCGGGTAATTAAAGATAAATTAGGTAGCCGTGGTTTGGATATTGTATTCGATTCATTAGGTGGAAAATCATATTCCAAAGGATTTAACAGCCTTGGAAAAGGTGGTAGAATCATTGGGTACGGTGCATCAGAACAGGTGGCAGGAGGTTTGGCCGCCATCAATCAACTAAAGCTTGCCGCTAACTTCGGATTGTTCAGCCCAATTCAATTGCTGATGAACTCAAAAGCAATGATTGGAGTAAACATGCTTCATGTTGCGGATGACCGTCCAGAAGTGCTTTCTAGAACCATGAAAGCCGTAGTCGAATTATGGAAAGCTGGGGAAATTAAACCTATTGTTGGAGCTGAATTTCCTGCGGAACAATTGGCCGAAGCGCATGAATTTGTGGAAGGTCGAAAGTCGATGGGTAAAGTAGCTATCAAATGGTAATCGTGTAATTTCGAATAATGGAATGGCAAGTTTATCTGGATAAATTCATCGCATCGGGCGGCAAAAACCTGATTAGGTATGCGCTATTTGCTGGAATTCCATATTTCATTTTTTACGTGCTATTCCAATCGAAAACCTTCCGAATGAAAATTCAGCAGAAGGTTCCCAAGGCTAAAGACGTGAGGCGTGAAGTGCTGTATTCGCTGAGTTCCATTGTCGTGTTCTCCATAATCAGCATGTTCACTTTTCACATGATACAATCTGGGCAAAGTGCTCTGTATGGTGACATGACTGAATTTGGTCAGGTGTACTTCTGGTTAAGCATCCCTATGCTAATCATTCTACATGACGCTTGGTTTTATTGGACCCATCGTGCAATGCACTGGAAACCTCTATTCAAATACGTGCATCTGGTGCATCACAAAAGCACTGATCCAACGCCTTGGGCCGCCTTTTCGTTTCATCCTTTTGAGGCAATTATTCAAGGAGCATATTTTCCGCTCTTAGTTCTAATTATTCCTGTTCATCCAGCGGCAGTTTTAACATGGATTCTTTACCAGTTTGCGCTTAATGTTGGAGGGCATTTGGGATTTGAAGTATTCCCAAAGGGATTTACGAAACACAAAGTTTTTCGTTGGCATAATACGGCCACGCATCATAACATGCACCACAAATATTTCAGCTGCAATTACAGCCTCTACTTCAATGTTTGGGACCGATTAATGGGCACCAACCACCCGAAGTATGACGAGACATTTGAAGAAGTGTGCGCTCGAAGAGCAGGTACTTCTGAATCTGTTAATTCGCAAGCAGCGTAACCACAGGCAACACAACCCTACTTGGATACTTGAACGAACGATGAATCGTGTATTGCGGTTCATCGTTTGTCATGTTTCGGAATTGGTCTGCATCCGCTCCGGCTATCGCAATCCGAACACGATGACCCTTCTTAAATAGATAAGAAATTGGCAGCATACTGAACTGCATTTCTGCCACTTCGCCTTCTTTCAATGGTTGTCCGTCTTCCTTCAAGTACGAATGATAGGGTCCAACTTGTTTGTATGGTGCTTTCTCATTGCTGATTTTTCGATGCAGCGCGCGCAACTCTCCTTCGGTCACGTACTCAACCTTACCGTTTTCATCAATGTCTTCGAGGTAAACGAAAACCTGAGCATCACTTGTAGACGAACTCACAAAAATGTCTACCAACACATGACCGGTTACTTCCATATCCGCTTCCAATGGTTGAGAATCGTAAACCAATAAAAGTGAATCTCGCTTATTTCTGTCTGGATAGGTATGAGGCGTTTTCAACTGCCCAGAAACCGAACGGAACTTCACATACATTCCCATTGAGGTGGTCGAATCGACCTGATAAACATCCGAACCTTCACCGTTATCTCTCCATTCTCTTACCTGAACCGCTGCTTCATTCAATTCGCTCAATGCTCGCTGATATTCAATCTCAACGTGTTGATAGTTTGCCAACTTCAATTTGTCTTCTGGCGATAGCATAGCATCACGATGTAGCTTCTTTAGCTGTTCCGGAACACCAATGCTTTTTAGGTGATTCAAGGAATCTCCCCAATATTTTAACTCCGATTTCTTGGTTTCGTGCGCTGAGTAATCATTCCTCCAAGTGAGGGTATTTTCTGCATCGAAAAAGACCGATTTATGCTCAGTATTCTTGGGTGGCCAAACATCTGAAGACTTCCATTTTTCTTCAACCATCGTGAAATAATGAACCGGTTTCTCTTTGGTAATTCCAGTATCCCAGCCTTTTAGGTAATGGTCGAAAAACCGCAATACTTCGCCAATATGATCAAACCCAGAATGACCTGGATTAGTATACCCCGCGTTGAAACTTCCTCCATGTTCCCATGGACCGAGAATCAACTTATTCTGTGGATTGGTGAGAGTGAGATATCGCTTAACCGCGGCATCATTGTACGAACCATCAAACCAACCACTCCAATTGTAAATCGCTGCTCCGCTGGCGTCTTGGTCTTTCCAATAAGTATGCGGACTGAAAAAATCTGAAGACACAGCCGCATTACTTTTCGCCTTATCGTCTCGGTAAACAATGGTCAAGGCACCATCATTTACGTTTGCGTTTCGCTTGTGTTGTTCTTGAGCGTTTTCAAAAACACCTTTGGCGCTTCTTCCGTCAAACGTTTTCTTCGGACGAGAAACTCCTTTCACAAATTTCTTGGCTTTGCCTGCTTTTGGAGGTAATTCATCTCTGTCTAACGCTTCATTAGCCTCTCCCCAAACCTCAGTAAATCCAATGTTGTGAATTCCGCCAACAAAAGCATTGTCTGGATACACATCAAAAAGTGAGTACATGTTTACCACCGCTTTTACGGCTGGGTGTTGCTCAATAGCTGCAAATTCTGAAGTGGTTCCGCTGTACGAAACGCCAGCAACACCAATTTTTCCATCGCTCCAAGATTGCGCAATAATATGGTCGATAATCTCGGTCATATCTGCACGCTCGTCTTCCGTCCATGGGTGCGCACGCCAACCTTCAGAAGCACCAGAACCCCGAGAGTCAACACTCACCAGCGCATAACCATTGGCTATTATTGATTTGAAAAATTTACCAAGAGGTCCGTTTGGCGCTTTACTGAGCATGCTGTAAGGCCATTTCAATTGAAAATCTCGCCAGTAACGCCATTGATGCAAGACTGTTGGGAACTTACCGTGATGCCCTTTTTTCACTTTCGGCACATACACATCGATGGCAATTTTCACGCTATCGCGCATTACCAAATAGTAGCTGTCTCGGGTGTAGTTCTTGTATTTCGCGCTCTTTTCCCACTCGTACTTGGCAGGATATTCTTGATTAGAATCTGACGCTACATAGCCTTTTGGGTCTTTGTACTGTCCAAACGAAAATGAAAACTGAAGGAGAAGAAGAGATATAAGTAGAATTCGCATGCTTGGGGTTTTGGGGCTGCAAAGATATTCTGATGTTTTATGTAATCCTGAGTAAATGTTGCATGCATTTAGAGGTTTTTTATTGCTTCTCGAATACTGAGCGTATGCATTTGGGACTCGTGTTCTGAAACAAACTCTCGCACAAACCTAGGGTTGGTTTTTCCAAATTCCCTTAAACTCCATCCGATTGCCTTATTGATGAAGAATTCTTTAGAACCTAGGTTTTTCATAATGTGGTCCGCAAGAATTTGCGAGTCGGTTTTCTCTTTGTAGCCGAGTTGGAAAATGATGCTTGTTCTGCGCAACCACAGGTTTTCTGATACTGCCCAATCATCTGTAACTGGACGTGTTCTCTCAGGAAATTTTTGGAAATACGGACCGCAGACCCACGAAGCAATTCCATCAACACTATCCCACCAACTTTTGGCAATGATGAGCTTTTCTATTAATTCTAAATCTGCCTCTTTAACCTTCTTTGCCTGTTTACGCAAAAGGTCCAAACCAAACATTTGAAATTCGCGTTGGTCGGCTTTCCAAAGTGGAAGAAAAACCTCAGAATCAAAGGGTGCAGGCAGGCCGCTTTGGGCAAGAAATTGCTTTTGTAATTCTCTTCTTAAGGGAGATTTAACTCCATAGAATTCAAACCTGTTTTTCATGTAGGCTTTCATAGCCTCGGCATTTTCTGCGTTGGCATTTTGCTCCAACAATCCCTGAAATGGTTTGAGATAGGGAATCACTTTTCTACGTCTTCCCAAAAAATAATTTGTTCCTCCCGATTGACGCTAATTCGAGCTTGGTCGTTATACAATTCCACTTTGCCAAATACGCAAACCGCTCTTCCAAGCAATTCTTTTTCTGGATCGAAACTGAAGTTATTCTGGTTGTTTTTCCAAATGCTGGCGTAGAAAATGTTTCGAGGGTATTTCTGGTCGAAATTGAGATAAATGGCCTCTTTCCTACTCATCTTTGTTGCCACCACCGTACCGCAGATGTAAGTCTTTTCTCCCACCTTATATTTAGCCTGTAGCGTATTGAAATACCCTTTTGGAAGTGGTGCTTTTAGAGGAGCAACCTCTCCAAATTTATCGTTGTCTTCATGTACCCAACCGTCTAGCGTGTTCATCGCTTCTAGCTTGGCTTCTTGAGCATCGTCTAAAGAAGAAAAGAAATCTAAACCCGTTAGTTTTTCAATCTCATCAATGCTGGTTAGGTATCCTGTAACTGGATACGCGCAATGATCATTGGGCATTAGAAATGCAATTGCCTTTTTTTCTTTTCCATCTAGGTCGATTACAATCTTGTAAAATTGTTCCGGAATGGAAACTTTATTTGCCCCTTGTTGCTTCAAACCAAGTTTTAAAACCGGCCCGGTAATTACAAAAACTGATTCTTGAAAATCAATAACGTAGGTTCGAATCCAGGATTCTAACTCTGCCCACCTCTCTCTGTTGAACTCTGGTTTCTGAGGGCTCATGTTGCTATAGAAATAGCTTTCGCTTAAGGCCGTTTGGCTCCATCTGAAGTCTGCAGAAGGCGCTAAATGACCACGGTCGTATCCAAAACCATCGTAAACCAATTCGCCATCATCAGCCACGGTTTTTAGAAAGTAATCTGTCTCTTCGGCCGATCCCGTTTTGACCAACGAATCTGTTCTGAAATCGTTTGTACGAGATACATTGGCAAATTCTACCTCAGGAATAACCATGTGCTGAACCCAAGCGGCCTGCTCATCTGGTTCGGAATAACCGAGGGTGAGCGCAATGTGCTTTACGGTTTGCAGGGCATCATCCGACTTGGGGTAACCGAGTTGATCCATCTGCTGACGAATCCATTTGAGACGAAGCCCTTCAAGTTCGTCCAGAATTTGAACCGATTCTTTCTCGATTTCAGCTAATCGGCTCTGTTTAGTAGCTATTTCTTTATCAACTTCTTGAGCAAATCCTTTTGACAGACTGGCCAAAAACAGTATCAGAATAAAAACACGCATGACCAAATATCGGAATATACCTATGCGGTATATGAAACATGTGTTAAAATAAACGGTACGTGTTCTACGTAATTTCGCCCCTTGTTAAACCCGAAAATCGGCAACCTTGTGTGTATTTGATCGTAACACAAAGTGCTAGCGCAATTGAATGAGTTATTTGAGAACTTTTCTCCTAAGTATTCTGGTCGTATTCTTTTTGAATACAAATGCCCAGCAGGATTGTTTTAACTCCATTAACGTTTGCTCAAATTCGTTTGTGCAGAATAATAGCTATTCTGGGGTAGGCTCGAGTCAAGAAATTCCTCCTGGATCATCTTGTTTAGGCAACGGAGAGGTTAATTCGGTCTGGTACACTTTTACCCCTTCTAATTCTGGTAATCTAGAATTCCAACTGAATCCTATTAATCCGAATGATGATTACGATTTTGCCTTGTATAATCTCACGAACGATTCTTGTTCTGGAATTGGAATAGGTGCAAACACACCAGTGAGTTGTAATTACTCGGCAGATCAGGGAGCAACAGGTATTAGCGCTGGTGGAAGTGGTAACGATAATGGTTCTAGCGGATCCAACCAAAATGCTCCTATTCCGGTTGTGGCAGGAGCAACGTACGCTTTACTGGTGAGCAATTTCACTTCATCACAAAGCGGGTATTCTTTAGATTTTAACGGTTCTGCCTCCATTGCAGACGGTTATGCGGGAGAAATTGATGAAATTTTAACTTACGACATCTGCAATCCGATAACCATTGGGGTTATGCTGAATGAAGCCGTGAACTGCACAAGCTTGTCATCGGATGGTTCAGAAATTTCAGTTACAGGGCCGTCTGCTGTAAACATCGCTTCTGTAACCACAATAGGGTGCTCGGGAGGAATAACTTCTGGAATTCGGTTAACATTTACAAACAAGATTCAGGTAGTAGGAACTTATACCGTTACAATTGGCACAGGGACTGACGGCAATACCCTAACTGATGGTTGTGGCAATGAAATGGCGGTAGGAGTAAGCTTCCAGTTTCAAGTAGATTACATTGGACCTGACATCAGCATAACTGCTTTTGGTGACGCCAGTTGCGGAAATGACGATGGCTGGGCCAATTCGTTAGTCACAAACGGAACCGCGCCATTCATTTATACATGGAACTCTTCTCCAACACAAAGCACGGCAGATGCGGTTGGACTTCCACCTGGTTCATATCAGATTAGGGTAACAGATACTAATGGTTGCAAGGCAAAGGTGAATGTTAGTATTAGCAACAATAGCCCTATAAACGTGACCAATACTTCGGTTACGCCTGTTTCCTGTAACGGGGCGCAAGATGGTACCGCTCAAATTACCCCAACAGGAGGCCAGTTGCCATACACATACCAATGGCAGACTAATCCTGTTCAAACTGGGGCCAATGCATCAAACCTAGGAGGTGGAAACTTCACGGTAATCGTAACAGACAACACAGGGTGTGCAGAACAAGCTGTGGTCAACATTCCTCAACCCGGAACCATCAATTTACCGTCTACAATCACTAATCCAGATTGTGGCATTGCTAATGGAAGCGCTACCGTAAACCCCACGGGAGGGAATGGCGGATGGACATTTTCATGGAACACAAATCCTGTACAAACTACCAATACACTGACTAATGTTTCTGCTGGTGTTTACACCATTACAGTTCAGGATCAGAACGGATGTACAGCCAATAAAAATGTGGTATTGGCCGACAACTTCGCTCCAAATGCCTCTATTGAAAACCGAGTTCCAGACTGCGGACAAGGGGTTGGGCAAGCAACCGCAGTGCCTACTTCGGGTACGGCTCCTTACGCGTATCAGTGGAATACAAATCCACCCCAATCGGCTGCAACAGCAACAAATTTATTTGAGGGAGATTACTTTGTGACCATTACAGATGGTGCAGGCTGTGTTCAAATTATTAACGTAAAAATTGATAGCGTTCCTCCTCCTACTCTTTCTACCAGCTTAACCCAGCCAGGCTGTGGTCTTTCAAACGGTGGCATTGAAGCACTTACTTCTGGTGGTGTTTCTCCATACACCTATGCATGGTCATCGTCTGGTAATACTACCTCTGTAGAAGCCGGACTTTCAGCTGGCAACTATTCCGTAACCGTTACGGACAATATCGGGTGTACCGACTCTGAGTCTATCCTATTAGAACAGTTGTCTCCACAGTCTGTAATGACCTCAAACGATGCCTGTGATGGTGATTTAGTCAGCTTTTCGTCAACAACAAACTCTGGCGCTACGGTTTGGTCATGGGATTTTGGAGATGGGACCAATTCGGACCAAGAGTTTCCAACACACACATATGCCGTTCCCGGTCAGTATGAGGTAACTCTCATTCTGGAAGGTGGGTGTATGAACGATACCGTGGTACAATTGGCTACCATTTTCTCACCTCCAACTGCCAATTTCAGCATCAATCCAGAGATTGTAACCACACGTGTCAACGCCCAATTCACATACGATGGAAACGGTGGCACCAACTTCTTTTGGGATTTTGGAGATGGAAATATTAGTACTGAAAACAATCCAAATCATCTTTTTGAGATGGAGGGTTTCTACACCATTTTCATGCATACAACCGATGCCAACGGGTGCGAAGACACCACATCTACAACTATCGAAGTGCTATTGCAACCCGTTGTTTATCTACCGAACGCATTCATCCCAGAAGGAACACCAATAAACAGTCGGTTTAAGGGATACGGGATTGGAATCGTTAGCGCTGAATTATCTGTGTTCGACAGATGGGGGACCTTGCTTTATTTTTCGAATGATGTGAACGAGATTACTCTTTCTGGATGGGACGGGAATTTCAAAGGAAAACCCGCTAGCCAGGGCGTTTATGCCTATAAAATCAAAGCCGAATTTTACAATAATTCTGTTTTTGAGAAGTTGGGAACCGTAACTCTTGTCCGTTAATTCCACACTTTTCCCATCTTCGAAGTCGAATGGAGAAATTGGTAGTAACGGAAATGGCAGCCTTGGCCGCACGGTTTGTAAACAGTACAAATCGACACGTATTCCTCACGGGAAAAGCAGGTACTGGAAAGACCACTTTTCTTCGTCAACTTTCACAATCAACACACAAGAATCATGTGATATTGGCGCCAACTGGCATTGCCGCACTTAATGCCAATGGAACAACCATTCATTCTCAATTTCTGCTTCCATTAGGTACGTTTCTTCCAGATAGAAACCTGCCCGATGAATTGCCAGATGGCGCCAGTTTTTACACCCAAAGAAGTCTGGTAAGACGTCATCCGCTTAACGCGAAAAGAAGGGATGTTTTGAGAAACATTGACCTTTTGATTATTGATGAGGTAAGTATGCTCAGAGCCGATTTGCTAGACGCAATAGACTCTCGAATGCGAACTGTGAAACGCAATTATTCGCAGCCTTTTGGAGGCGTACAGTTGTTGATGATTGGCGATATGTATCAGCTTCCACCAATTGTAAAAGATCAGGAATGGAGTAAAATGAGCCAGTATTATAGAAGCCCTCACTTCTTTGAATCTGTGGGTTTACGTCAGTCTGGTTTCGTTTATATCGAACTAGATAAAATCTTTCGTCAGCAAGACGATACGTTCATTTCTATTCTTAATAACCTTCGAAATAATGTGGTTACCAAAGAAGATATTGACGAGCTGAATGCGCATTACCAACAAGGCGGCACTATTCCAAAAGACACGATTACCATTACAACCCACAACTACAAAGCAGACGAAATAAATCGCCAAGAGTTGGATAAATTGATTGTAGACAACCACTTTTTTGAGGCTCAGGTTGAAGATGATTTTCCAGACAACCTCTTTCCGGTTAGAGAGAGTTTAGAATTAAAAGAAGGCGCCCAAGTCATGTTTGTTAAGAACGATTCGGCAGACGGAGCGTATTTCAATGGCAAGTTGGCGAAGGTCAAATCCATCAAAAATGATGCGATTGAAGTGTTGATGGCCGACACCAATGAACCTTATGTTTTGAAGCGCGAAACGTGGGAAAACAAGAAATACGCATTGAATGAAACCACTAAAGATTTAGAGGAAGAAGTGGTTGGCAAATTCAGTCAGTATCCAATTAAATTAGCATGGGCCATTACGGTTCATAAAAGCCAAGGTTTAACATTTGAAAGAGCGGTAATTGATGTTGGACGGGCCTTTGCGCCTGGCCAAGTATATGTGGCTTTGTCTCGACTTACATCCTTGAAAGGATTAATTCTGAGAACCAAGATTGACCCAAGCGTAGTTTCTACCGATAATCAAGTTGTTGCTTTCGGAAAAGTGCAAGAAACGCAAGACCCATTAAGCACCATTCTTCAGCAAGAACAGGCCATTTACCTTGACTCTTTAATGGTGCAGACTTTTGATGTAAGTGAGATTCAAAAACTCATAAATGCTATTGAACAAAAGCACGATTCGACAGGTGAATTTGAAGACCCTGAAATGCAATCGGCACTTTCTGTATTGTCTAAAAGTGTGGGTAGAGAATTAACAAATACTGAGAAATTCAAACAGCAAATCCGGTATTGTTTGCATCATCGTGAGTACGAAAAATTGCTTGACCGAATTGGAAAAGGAAGTGTCTATTACATCAATTTCATCAAGAAAAACCTCTTCATTTTGGTTAAGCACTTGGAGGAAGTGAAGCAATTCTCTCGGACAAAAACCTACCAAACAGCCCTATCGGAAATCGACTTGCTTTTCATGAAAAAGTGGGAGCAGATGGACATGGCGCAGCACATTGCCCGATGCATCATAGAGGGAAAGGAAGTTACACCTCAGCCAAAGCTAGACGCGGCTAGAATCAAGACCAGAAAAGAATTGGTTGGCGAAATTGTTTCTATTGTGGATGAAAATCCAAAAAACACAAAAACCAAGTCTGGAAAAACGCGGAAGAAAAAAGCACCAGGTGCTCCAAAAGCCGAAAAAGGAGCGACCTACAAGGTCACTTACGGATTGGCAAAAGATGGTTTATCCATAGCTGAAATTGCTGAAAAACGAGCGCTTACTACCTCAACCGTTGAAGGTCATATTGCTCGCGGGATTCAGGAGAAAGAACTCAGTATTGACAAATTCTTGGATGAGGATGTCCGCGAAACGATTGAACAAGTCATGAACGAAAACCCAGAAGGTAATTCGGGCTGGGTGTATGGAAAGCTGAAAGGAGAATACACTTATGGGCAAATACGCATGGTACAGGCCCATTTGGGGAAGATGAAGGTGTGAACTACAGCTTACCTACTGTTCTTAATCCTTCCAAAATTCCTGTAACCGAACTCGTTCTATTGAGGGTGTAAAAATGCAATCCGTCAACCCCGCTATCTATCAAATCAGCGCATTGCTTTATGGCGAAGTCAATTCCCCAATGATTTACCTCCACGGCTTCATCAACGTTAATGGTCAACAATCCCGCCTTCACTTCTTCCGTGATAGTAGCCCCACATAAACTGGCCAAAATGTTCATCATTTTAACCGAGTAAATAGGCATTACACCCGCTATAATCGGAACAGTAATTCCAGCCGCTCGGCACTTAGCTAGGAAGTCGTAGAAGAACTGATTATCGTAGAAATATTGGGTAATAATCATCTCTGCACCATTGGCAATTTTTTCTTTCAAAAAACCAATATCCGTGTCTAAATCAACCGCTTCTTGGTGCGCTTCAGGGTAGGCAGATGAACAGAAACACATGTCATGCCTTGGCTTCAAGTATTTAATCATTTCGGAAGAATGCTTGAAGCTCCCTTCTTGCTCTTTAAAATTTTCATCGTGCGGCTTATCGCCTCTAATTACAAGCAGGTTTTCAATTCCAATCTCTTTGAATTTCTCAACCGTTTCATCCATGTGTGCTGGACTCATTCCGTAGCCTGCCAAATGCGCAAAAACGGGCTGTTTACGCTCCGCATGAATACGATGAAGCATCTTCAACGAACCATCTCTCGTGCCTCCACCTGCTCCAAACGTCATGGTGAAGAAGTCTGGTTTTAGTACAACCAGTTTATCCAACACATTTCCAATGTTGGCTTCGCCCTGCTCGCTTTTCGGGCGGGTCATTTCGAATGAAATGGTCGGTCCGTTTTTCGCTTTTACTATATCAATAATCCTCATGGCATTCGATTGAGCACTGCTCAACGGCCAAAAGCGGTTTGGGTTTCGTTAGAGACGCAATGCATTGCGTCTCTACGCCCAAACCTTGGTGCCCTCTGTGCAATTCGCGCAAATGTCAATCTCGCTTCTACTTCTGAAAAGGGATGTTCTAAATTCCTGGTACTTCTCGCCTTGCCAGATTTCGTCAAACGTGTTTTGCTTGAGGTCCCCCAATTGGTGCGTTGCATCCTTATCAAAACAACATGGAACAACCAATCCATCCCAAGTTAGAACACACGAATGCCATAGTTTCCAGCAATGGTTTAACAATGGGTTTTTCAATGACGTATGCCCGTCAGTAGTCTTGTTGTAACGGCTATACTTTGGGTTATCCGGAATAAGATTATTCGGGTCGTTTTCGTAATCGTATATCTGTGCGGTTTTAAAACGCACTTCATCTACTCCAACTTCCTTACCTAATTGCTTAACCTCCTCTAACTGATGTTCATTCGGTTTGACAACCAAGAATTGAAAAATGACATGTGGCGTTTTGGAATTCAATTCCTTTTTCCACTTAACAACATTTTTTGCCCCTTCGATTACCTTTTCAAGGTTTCCGCCAATGCGGTAATTCTCATACGTTTCTTGCGTAGTTCCATCAATCGAAATAATCATTCTATCCAAGCCGCTTTCTACGGTGCGCTTGGCATTTTCATCCTTCAAATAGTGAGCGTTTGTGCTTGTAGCCGTGTAGATTCCTCGGTCTGAAGCATACCTCACCATATCCAAAAAATCGGGGTTTAAATACGGTTCTCCCTGGAAATAAAAGATGAGATAAAGCAGGTCGTTTTTCAGTTGCTCTACGGTATCTCGGAAAAAGCCATTATCCAACATCCCTGTTGGGCGGGTAAACTCTCGCAAACCGCTCGGACATTCTGGGCACCGAAGGTTACAGCTGGTAGTTGGTTCAAACGAGACGCTTATCGGAACGCCCCATTGAGTTGGTTTGCCGGTCCATTTAGAATAGTAAAAACTGAACAGCACTTTTAGCGCGTTCCAAGCTCTGCGAAGGGTAACCTTGCGCATAAAATTGAGCCCGTCTTTTATACTTCCGTTAAGTTCCAATAGATGATGGTTGCGCGCAAAGGTACGGCTCAGGATTTGCCCTGCAGCACTAAAACAAACTCGCCTTTAATCGGATTGTTCTCGTAGTACTCAATTACCTCTGGAATTGTGCCTCGAACAGTCTCTTCATGCAGCTTGCTTATCTCCCTTGAAATGGAAACAATTCGTTCTGGGCCAGCGGCTTCTTGCAGTTGAGCAAGTGTTTTTAGAATCCGGTGCGGACTTTCATACATCACGCAGGTTTCTTTGCGTTCAATGATGTCTGCTATTCGGGTTTGGCGTCCTTTTTTATGCGGTAGAAATCCTTCGTAATAAAACTTCTCACAAGGCAAACCGCTATTGACCAATGCAGGAACAAATGCTGTTGCACCTGGCAAAGTAATCACCTCATTTCCTTGTTTAATTGCTTCCCGAACCAACAGAAATCCAGGGTCAGAAATGGCAGGAGTTCCTGCATCGCTTATCAAAGCAATGGTCTGACCAGAATTTAAGTTATCCACCCAGCGTCCAACAACTTTATGTTCATTATTAAGATGAAACGCACTCATCTGAGTTCCTATTTGGTAATGCTTCATCAACTTACCAGAAGTGCGGGTGTCTTCGGCCAAAATATGGTCTGCATCTTTCAAAACCTGAATAGCTCTGAAGGTCATATCCTCCAAATTTCCAATGGGCGTAGGAACGATAAAGAGCTTTCCCATTACAGTCTCCCTACAAAATCGGTGAGTAGTTTGAAAACGCCTTCAAACCCAGAAAGTGGCAATGTTTCCGGTACATCATACACAGCATGATAAGCCTTAATACCGCCCATTGTGTAAATGTAAAAGCACGGAACACCAGCTTCAGAAAAAGGATAGTGATCAGAAATAGCCGCTTTTCCCCGCTTCTTTACTTGAGATAAATAGCCCCTTTGTTCGTTAATGCCTTTCAATGCTTCAAACTCCGTTGTGTGCACAGCGCCATTCACCACGGTTATCCCTTCATCGCCCGTTCCAAGAATATCCAAATTGATAAGAAATTCAATGTCTTTCAATGGGAAAACAGGGTTTTGTACGTAATGCATCGAACCAAGTAATCCTGCCTCTTCTCCCGCAAAAGCAATAAATACGATCGAAAACTTGGGCTGATTCTCAGGAATAGAAAAGTGCTTTGCTAAGTTCAAAAGCATACTCACTCCGCTTGCATTGTCATTTGCCCCTCTAAAGATTACGTCCTTTCCCATCTTACCAAGGTGATCGTAATGTGCCGTAAAAACCAAGAATTTGTCTGGTTCCAAACTGCCTTCAACAAATGCCAAAACATTTTGTGTTCGGTGCTTTTTATCAAAGTCCGCTTTTACATCAACCTCTATCGATTTAGCTCCGTTTATCCATGCATCTCTATTCACAACAAATTGAGCAATAGGTGCCTGCTGCTTCGAAACTGTCCACGTTAATTTGGTGTCAGACAACCTAATAATTCCCTTTGCGCCCGCCTTCTTAAACCCCTTTAACAAAGATGTTCTTATTGGTGGAGGCAACTTAGAAATAAGCGTGTCATCCACCACCACAAAACCTTTGTAGCTAGCCGTGCTGTCAATCACCCTGCCCGATGGCGCTATTTGCGGCAACGAGCTTACATACATCAAATCATACTTCCCTTTTACGCTTGGGGCATCTGCCTCAACATGAAAATCCGCTCCCGCTATTAGCAATTTTCCATCTACCTCCAGCTCAATCTTACCCGGAAACGAGTTCACCGGCATGGTAAACGTTTGGTAGTAATTGAACTCCCAAGCCTGCAAGTCCATCGCCTTCATTTCCTGTTCAATGTAATAGGCTGCCGCATTATCGCCATCTTCCACATAACCTCGTCCGGCCATATCATCGGCACATAAAGCATCCAAAACCTTCTGGGCATATTCCATGTCTTGCGCTACGGCATGGTGCGATATCAGAAAAGAAAATCCGACAGTAATCGTAAAAAGTGCGTGTCTCATTGCGGTTGCTAATTTACTTGAAATCAACTCAGACAAAAGTCAATCCAACATCACTGACCACCGTCATTTCAAGCGCGGAAAGCGATTGTGTAAATTTGTTCCTTCAAAAGAAGCACAATGCCCATTTATCATCAGTTAGGAAAAGTGCCGCACAAACGGCACACCGTTTTTAAAAATGAAAAAGGCGAACACCAATACGAGCAATTGTTTGGCACGGTGGGCTTCGATGGTATGTCGAGTTTGCTCTATCACGTGCATCGTCCAACGCAAGTAAAGAGCATCAAAGAGCCGTATTCTGTAAAGCCCAAGGTGGCGCTAGAGCACAATATGCGTTCACTTCGCTTACACGGTTTTAAAACCACTCCTGAGGACGATTTTTTGGATAGTAGGAAAGCCATTTTAACCAACAGCGATTGCACAATTATATTAGCCGCGCCTCGTAAAAGCCTCACAGAATATTTCTACAAGAATGCCGATTGTGATGAGATGATTTTCATCCACAAAGGCACGGGAACACTTCGAACGCTAGTCGGTAATTTGAAGTTTGGTTATGGTGATTACTTGCTTGTTCCGCGCGGAATGATTTACCAGATTGAGTTCGATTCGGAAGATAATCGCCTCTTCATTGTGGAAAGTGCGAGACCGATGTACACGCCTAAGCGTTACCGTAATTGGTTTGGTCAACTGTTGGAGAATTCTCCTTTTTGCGAGCGCGATATCCGGAGACCTTCTGATTTGGAAACGCATAATGAAAAAGGGGAGTTTCTGATGAAAGTGAAGAAGCAAGGAATGATGCATGAAATGGTCTATGCCACCCACCCGTTTGATGTTGTTGGCTGGGACGGATACAACTATCCTTACGCGTTCAGTATTCACGATTTTGAACCAATAACAGGCCGAGTACATCAACCACCTCCGGTACATCAGACTTTCGAAACAGATGCCTTTGTCGTCTGCTCATTCTGCCCACGGGTTTATGATTATCATCCAGATGCCATTCCAGCTCCGTACAACCATAGCAACATTGACAGCGATGAAGTTTTGTATTACGTTGATGGCGATTTCATGAGCCGAAACGACATTGGCCCAGGGCACATATCCGTGCACCCCGCAGGAATTCCGCACGGTCCGCACCCAGGTGCAATGGAGCGCAGTATTGGTAAAAAAGATACAGATGAGTTGGCTGTGATGGTTGACACTTTTAAGCCATTAATGGTAACAGAAGAGGCGTTGAAAATTGATGATGGAAAGTATTATCAAAGTTGGTTGGAAGACTGATTCTAAAACTGAAAAACGATGAGTAGCGAGATAAAAAATGTAGAATACGGTTTGGAAAAAATCTTTGAGGGAGCTCAAGATTTCCTTCCTCTTTTGGGAACAGATTACGTTGAGTTTTACGTAGGAAATGCCAAGCAAGCAGCGCACTTTTATAAGACCGCTTTTGGTTTTCAAGACCTTGCCTATGCAGGTTTAGAAACAGGCCTTAAAGACCGAGCGTCTTATGTCTTAAAGCAGGATAAAATTCGTCTCGTACTTACAACAGCGCTTAATAGCGATTCGCCAATTGGCGAACATGTAAAAAAGCATGGCGATGGCGTTAAGATTGTTGCGCTTTGGGTAGATGATGCTCGGAAAGCTTACGAAGAAACTACCTCTCGCGGAGCGAAAAGCTACATGGAGCCAACTGTAGAAAAGGACGAAAGTGGTGAAGTAGTTAGAGCTGGAATTTACACTTATGGAGAAACCGTTCACATGTTTGTAGAACGTAAGAACTACCATGGCACATTTCTTCCTGGATACCAGGAGAGGAAATCGGATTACAATCCAGCTCCAACAGGTTTAAAATTTATTGACCACATGGTTGGTAACGTTGGTTGGGGCGAGATGAATACGTGGGTAAAGTGGTATGAAGATGTTATGGGATTTGTGAATTTCCTTTCTTTCGATGACAAACAGATTCACACAGAATATTCCGCGCTTATGAGTAAGGTGATGAGCAATGGAAATGGTCGAATCAAATTCCCAATTAACGAGCCTGCAAAAGCAGCAAAGCGTTCTCAAATTGAGGAATACTTAGATTTTTATGAGGGTTCAGGCGTACAGCACATCGCGGTGGCAACTGACGACATTATCAAAACAGTTGCTGACTTGCGTAGCCGTGGCATTGAGTTCCTATCAACACCTCCGCAGGAGTATTATGATGCTATTCCAGAAAGACTGGGAGTACATATGAAAATGATGAAGGAAGACATTGGCGAACTTTCTAAACTCGGAATCATGATTGATGCGGATGAGGAAGGATATTTACTTCAAATCTTTACCAAGCCAGTTGAAGATCGTCCAACCCTTTTCTTCGAGATTATTCAAAGAATGGGCGCACGTGGTTTTGGCGCAGGAAACTTCAAGGCACTTTTTGAAAGTATTGAACGAGAGCAAGAAGCGAGAGGAACTCTTTAATTCTTAACTATTTCATTCTGAAAGCCTCATCAATTTGGTGGGGCTTTCTTATTTACTTACTCCGATATTGCAGCAGTACTCAGTGACCAATTTTAAAGACATACCAAAACCAATTTGGCTGTTTACGGCCATTTGGTTTGTGCTCGGTTGCATCCAGGCAGCGTTAATGGATTTACATCCTGACGAGGCTTATTATTGGCAAATGAGCCGATTTATGGATTGGGGTTACTTCCACCAGCCTCCCATGATTGCCGCATTCATTAAAATTGGCTACGCCATTTTTCAGAGTGAATTTGGCGTTCGGTTAATCGTTGTCCTTACAAGCTCTATTGGCATCATATTGCTCTTCAAGCTTTCCGAAACAAAGAATGTAAAGACCTTTTTACTCGTCTATTTGGGTTTGATTTTAACACACGCTGGTGTTTTTATGGCTGTGCCAGATTCACCCTTAGTATTCTTTACTCTTGTTTTTTTGGTGATTTTAAAGGAATACTTGAACAAAGATTCTGTTGCATTGGCACTGCTCTTAGGAATTGTTGCTGCTGCCCTGATGTACAGCAAATACCACGCGGTTGTATTGTTTGCCTCAATAATCATTGCGCTGCCCAAAATTCTTCTGCGAAAATCGTTTTGGCTAACCGCACTTGTTGGAGTGGGTCTTTTTGTCCCCCACGTTTTATGGCAATTTGACTATGATTTGGTCTCATTCAAATTCCACTGGGTGGTACGAGAAAAAAAAGTGTGGGACGTAATGGTGCTGTTGGATTATTTGCTGGGTCAAATTATCATGCTCGGACCAGTGGGAATAATTCTGGTTATAGCATTAGTTAAACTGAAAAACAGAACGCCTTTTGATAGAATCCTCACTTCTATCATCATCGGGTTTTTCGGATTCTTCTTTGTGATGGCTTTACGAGGGAAAGTTGAGGCCAACTGGACCGCTACGGCATTTTTACCATTAATCATTCTTGGAACACGGGTTATTTCAGAAGACGAAAAACTACTTAAAATTCTGAAACCCACATCCATTGCAATGGCTAGCCTGCTAATAATTGCTCGGTGCTACATTGCAAGCCCCTGGGCTGGAGATGGGCTAAAACTCAGTTTCCCGCTGAAGGGTTGGGAAACATGGGCAACCCAAATAAAAACTAAGGCAGATGGTTTGCCTGTTTTCTTCTCTAATTCGTATCAGCTTGCATCTCAATATTCGTTTTACAGCGGAGAACAGGGTTATCATTGGAGCCCTTTAAACTATAACGGCAATCAATTTGAGCTTTGGGATATTGACAAACGCATGGAGGGAAAACCTTTTCTCCTAGCTTCCGGAATGGGCGAGCGCACAGGAGAACCGATCATTGTTTCAGGATTCAACGCATTGTATTTGAATCGATTTGAAGAGTACCACTCTTACAGGAAATTAAGATTCAATTTTGCACAAACGGAATACCAAATCGAACCCTCCAGCAATTTGATTTTGGAGGCTGTTTTAGCAAACAATTCAGATGCACCTTTGAACTTGGATGAGCTGCTTCAAAATCGTCCAGTATATTACTTTTTGTACGCGGATGGCAAAACGCTTCCGGCTAAGCAAATAGAGTGTTTAGGGTGTGAGGGCATCATTAACAGTGGCGAATCCAAACCTGTATCTTTCAGCATTGAGATTCCGGAGGTTGAGGGCAGATGTTTTATCCGTTTTGGATTAGACTTCGCGCTCGGAATGCCAGAACAGAATTCGGATTTCATTAAGCTAATAGTAACCGATAAGTAAGTGGTTTTTTCAGACTTTTTGAAACTAATTCGAGTTCACCAGTGGGTGAAAAACCTTTTCATTTTTCTGCCTGCCTTTTTCGGTCAAGCATTAGATGAAGATTCCGTTTTTTCGCTGGCTCTTGGCTTCATTTGCTTCTCTTTATCGGCTTCAGCTGTTTACATTTTCAACGATATTATTGACGCTCCGGCCGACCGTTTGCATAAAGAAAAGAAGGAACGTCCAATTGCCGCTGGAAAGATTAAAGTTGGTACCGCTTACGGTTTAGCTGCTGTACTATTGGTGGTCTCTCTCACAGGTGCCTACTTCATCAACCAGCTCTTTTTGGCTGCATGTGTATTCTACTTAGTTCAAAATCTATTTTACACAACGTGGCTAAAGAAATTTGCCCTAATTGACATTACGATTATTTCTCTCGGGTTCCTGATTCGGTTGTTTGCTGGAGGTGTAATTGCTGAAGTTCCAATTTCTAGTTGGATGTATATTATGGCGTTTCTACTTGCTATGCTGCTTGCCTTAGGCAAGCGAAGAGACGACTTACTCATTCTAAAAAATGAAGGTCGCCAGGTGCGCAAAGCAATTGAAGGTTACAGCATGGAATTTGTGAATGTTGTGTCGGTAATGCTTAGCGCAGTTACTGTGGTAGCGTACGTTATGTATACGCTTTCTCCTGAGGTCATTGCCAGAGTTGGCAGCCCCTATGTGTATGTGACATCATTATTTGTCTTTTTAGGCGTTCTGCGATACTTGCAATTGGCGCTGGTTTATGAGAATACAGGAAGTCCCACGCTTATCCTTTTGAAGGATAACCCAATTCGATTGGTAGTGATTGCGTGGTTACTCACCTTCGGCTATCTGCTATACTTCTAATCAATGAGCAAAACCGACATAGCTGGTTGGGGAAACTATCCAAAGATTGAAGCGATGGTCGTAAATCCAAAGTCTTCGGCTGAGATTCAAACGATACAAGAATCACTTGAAAATTACATTGCAAGGGGTGCGGGAAGAAGTTATGGCGATTCATCTTTATCCGCGTCAATTCTAGAAACTCAAGCGTTTAACAAAACTGTTGATTTCGATGTCCAAACGGGCATTTTCACCTGTCAATCGGGTAAAATGTTGAACGATATTTTGGACGAAATTGTACCTAATGGGTTCTTTTTGCCAGTAACTCCTGGCACAAAGTTTATTACCGTAGGCGGAGCAATTGCAGCAGATATTCATGGCAAAAATCATCATGTGGATGGTTGTTTTTCACAACACTTGCTGTGGTTCAATTTGCTGTTGGCAAACGGTTCTACTTTGAAGTGTAGCCGAAATGAAAACGAACAATTGTTTTGGGCCACATGCGGAGGCATGGGGCTTACAGGAACGATTCTAGAAGCAAGTTTTCAACTCAAGAAAATTGAAACTTCCAAAATCATTAACCGCACAATTAAGTGCGAGAGTCTTGACGAGGTAATTACAAACCTTCTAAAGCATGAAAACTACACTTACTCGGTAGCTTGGATTGATTGCGGAACGGCTGGCAAAAACCTTGGTAGATCTCTTTTGTATTTAGGAGAACACGCCACCAAAAAGGAAGTGCCCAATGATGATTTAAGCAAATACAAAACGCCCAAACCCAAAATTGGATTTCCGTTTTATCTTCCAAATTGGGCTTTGAACAAGTGGACGGTAAAGACTTTCAATGCGTTGTATTACGGTAAGGTGAGAAAGAAGGATAGCACAGCTACTGTTGGTTTTGAGGCCTATTTCTATCCTTTGGATGTGGCCAATAATTGGAATCGCTTGTATGGTTCTCGTGGCTTTGCTCAATATCAATTTGTAATTCCGATGGAAGGCGCGAAGGAAGGAATGGAACGAATTCTGAAGGAGATTGTAGCGAGTGGTGAGAGTTCATTTTTAGCGGTGCTTAAGTTGTTTGGGGAGCAGAATGAGGGGTGGCTTTCGTTCCCAAAACGTGGACTGCAATTGGCATTGGATTTTCCTATTAATGAAAAATCCTTGGCGCTAATGAATCGTTTGGATGACATGGTGATGGAAATGAGCGGACGATCTTACCTCGCCAAAGATTCACGTATGAAACGAGACTTTTTCGAAGCTAGTTATCCTAAACTGGAACAGTTCAGAGTATTTAAATCAGAGATTGACCCGAATTGCAAATTCCGTTCTTTACAATCTGACAGGTTAGGAATTATATGAGCAACAAAACAATACTGATTCTTGGTGCCAATAGTGATATGGCGAAAGCAATTGCTAATGAATTTAAAAGCAATCGTTTTGAGTTAATGTTAGCTGTTCGTAAGCCTAAAAACGATTCCGAAATTGAATTTGACGCGATTGATTTTGCGGCTCACGAAGCATTTGTAAAAAATCTAAAAACCCTTCCAGATGTTGTGGTCACCGCATTTGGTGTGCTAACCGAAGGTGACGAAGCTTTTCAATCGCCAGAACTTTCGTTAGAAACTACGTTGGTCAACTACTCTGGAGTGGTTTCTATTCTTGGTCACTTGAGCAAAGCCATGGCGCAAAGAGGAACGGGAAGCATCATCGGAATTTCTTCGGTTGCGGGTGAGCGAGGCAGAGGTTCAAACTACGTTTACGGCAGTGCCAAAGCGGGTGTAACTGCTTACTTAGATGGTCTTCGGAATTATTTCTTCACAAAAGGAATCCATGTAATGACCGTAAAACCAGGTTACGTGGACACGAAGATGAAGGCGCACAAACCTACTCCAGGAGTGGTAACCGCTTCGCCTGAACAAGTGGCAAAAGCAATTTTCAGAGGGTATAAATCGAAGAAAAATACGGTGTATGTAGTTTCTATTTGGCGCTGGATAATGCTGATTATCCGAAATATTCCTGAATTTATTTTTAAGCGAATGAGCCTTTAATGGTAGACAAGAAAGCGCTTGCTCTTTTCGACTTTGACGGAACTATTTCCGACAAAGACAGCTTTGTAGCCTTCATGAAGTTCACGCATGGAACCCCTGTTTTCGTGTTCAACATGGCGATGGGCTTCATGACCTTTTTTGGCTGGAAGATTGGCCTAGTGAAAAGCCATTATACCAAAGTAAAAGCCTTACGCTCGTTTTACAAAGGTTGGTCGGAAGAGCGAATGACGGATGCGCGAAAGCGTTTCACTAAGGAGATTATTCCTACGATTCTGTTCCCAAAAGCCATTGATAAAATCAACTGGCACAAAGAAAATGGACATCGAATTATTGTTGTTACCGCAAGTTGCGATGCATGGCTTGGCGACTGGGTTAAAGAGATGAATTTGGAAATTCTTTGCACCGAAATGGAGCTACAAAATGGTGTTTACACCGGAGAACTTTCTAAACCGAATTGTCGTGGAGCTGAAAAAGTAAATCGTGTAACGCAGCTATTGAATTTGGAAGATTATTCGGAGGTATTCGCCTATGGGAATGACCATGGAGATAATCAGTTACTCGCCATTGCAGACCACCCTCATTTTAGGGAGTTTGAGGATTGACATAACTAAATAACCGCTTTCCATTCTTACTAATAAAGTCAAGCTGAAGACTATCCTTAGCAAAGCTGGAAAGCACAAAACCAGGTTCGGCAACGCCAAAAAGATTGTACGGTTTAAGGTCTATTCGGTCTTGACCAATTGAACCCCCACCGGAGGTAACGTAAAGTGTTTTCTGTGCGGTTTTGCTCAGTTCTAAAGAGTGGTTGTGCCCACAGAAGTACACATCTACTCCATTGGCATCAAAGCGAGGAACAAATTTCTCAATCAACTCATCTGTAGAACCATGATGACCATCAGCCGAATAAACTGGATGATGGCCGTAAACCACCAACCAGTCTGGATTACCCGATGCAAGCACAGAATCTAACCAGGCAAGTTGATGCGCTGTATCGGCCTGAGCAATGTGAAGTTCCATTTCAGAATTACTTGGGTCATCGTAGTAATCCAGTACAAACGGGCTAGTGTCAACTGCAACAAAATGAACCGAAACCGAATCTTCAGTCATCACCCAGCGGTCATAATAGGTTGCTGGCAAATTCCAACGATTACTTTGATTAGAATACTCAATCTGCGCATTTGTATTTCCTCGAACATCGTGGTTACCTAACGATGGATACCACGGAATTGGCTGCAAACAATTGCCGTTAAAAACATCTTCAAAAGTGATGTTCCAATGCACATCGCCCGTGTTCTCAACTCCATTTGAATAGAAATTATCTCCTGTTGTGAGGACAGAATTTACTGAGATTTGGCATGCCAATTCGTTCATCATAAAAGCGTTGGCCTTCAGGTTCACGCTTCCTTTTCTTCCCCAATCGCCTATTACCAAGCATTTATAACCATCTAAAGGGACTTCAAATTCTTGAAATCGAAACGGATATTGATCTACACCGCAGGCGGTAAGCGAAATGGCCACTATGAGTAGAAAAATCCGATTCATTAAAACATGGTTTTAGGCTTTCCAGCCACGAAATCTTTGAGGTAATAGGGTTCAAAGTAGGCAACATCTTCAAACTCCTTAGCTCTAAACTTGCTTTCGGCAAGCGTAATCATACCTCTAGCGCTTGGATGAAAATCGGGTATAAAAACGGCATTATTAGATGAGAGAAGTGAGGTGCATTTTTCAGCGCCATCTCCAAAGAAAACCACCTTGCCAGTTGCCAATTCTTCAGCAAAACTTTCCTCATCAACAATGACTGCCTCAACAGCCGAGGCTGGATTCAAATCAGCGTAAAACTGCTGAGCGTACACTTCCATTCTTCTCGCGTCAATCATAGGCACAAGTAGCTTAAAGTCCTCCAGTTTATCGTTGTAATGAAAATGTGCCCAATGGGCCATTGAAGTAAGAGAACCAACGCTAATGAGTGGGATTTGTAGTCCGAAGCAGAGACCTTTTGCTGCAGACACACCAATCCGCAATCCAGTATAAGACCCAGGGCCTTTTGCTACGCACACAGCATCTAAATCTGCAGGTTTTAACTCTGCTTTCTTAATAGCTTCATCTATAAAAACGACCAGCTTTTCGGAATGTGCGTAAGATTGGTCATGAGTCTCTTTAAGTGAGACTGTTTTTCCGTCAACCGCAATTGCAACCGAGCAGGTTAACGTAGAACTTTCTATGTGTAGAATTTTAGCCAATGAAACGCTGCGAATTACTCTTCGGCAGGCGTTTCTCCCTCACTAGAAGTATAGAGTTCATCCTTTGTCACCACCTCTAGTCCATCGCCCGACTTAAGCTTTTTGGAAATTGCCCGATAGGGAGCCACAACAACTTTATCTCCTTTAGAAAGGCCAGATATTATCTGGATAAACTCATTGTCTTGAATACCAGTTACCACCGTGGTAGCTACCGCCTTGTTTCGCTCTTCCACAAATACAATTTCAACAGCTTCTTCGTCTTTTATCGGATCATCTACTGTTTCAGTCTCTTCATCACCCTCATCCTCAGCAGAATCTTGGTGCTTTTTACCCGCAGACGGCTCTTCCAATTTCCCGTCAATTTCACTTTGGCTTCGAGTAGTTACCGCCTGAATTGGAACAACCAAAACATTTTTCACCTGCTTGGTTCTAATATCGACAGTCGCGCTCATTCCTGGGCGAAATGGAGATTGATCAGGTTGTTTTTCGTTGACTAATCCTGAATAAGAAGAACGAAGTACACGAACCTTAACCTCAAAGTTTGTAATCTGGTCTGTGCCCATTCCAGAAGACATAGCAGAGTTGGCAATACTGGTAACAATTCCCTTAAATTCTTGGTTCAAATAGGCATCAACCTCAATATCGCAAGTGTCTCCCAACCCTACACGAATGATGTCGTTTTCGTTCACTTCAACCAACACCTCCATCTCATTCAGGTCAGCGATTTTCATAATCTCCGAACCCTGCATTTGAGAAGTTCCTACAACTCGCTCACCTTTTTCATAATTGAGCTTAGATATGGTTCCTGTAACTGGCGAGTAAATTTCTGTTCTAGTCAGATTTTTCTCTGCCTCTTTCAACCCAGCTTCAGCGCTTTTTACGCTGAACTTACTAGCCTCAACGCTCTGGCTCGCTGCTTCAACATCGCTTTTGGCAACCTCAAATTCACTAATGGTTGCATCGTACTCAGATTGAGAAACAACCTTCTCTTCGAACAGTTGCTTTACTCGATTAAAATTCGCTTTAGAGTTCGTTAATCTAGCATCAGACTGGGCTTTTCTAGACTGAGCATTGGCAAGGTTTGCCTTACTCGTGTTTAAAGCGGCTTGCAATCTTTCCACGTTCGATTGCTGAATGTCTGGATCAATTTTTACCAATAATTGACCTGCAACTACCTTGTCTCCTTCTTTAACTGGAAGCTCCATTATCTCACCAGCAACATCTGGGCTAATTATGACCTCAGATTCAGATTGAATCTTACCACTCGCAGAAACAGTCTCAATAATATCTCGTTCTGTAACCTCCTCAACCGCAACTTTAACTGAAGGAGCGCCACCAACAAGTCCTTTCTTTTTTGCTACAACTACTACCACCAAAAGAGCTACAACAGCAAGTGCAAGCCCTATTAAAATTTTGTTCTTTTTCATTTGACCTGGTCAAAGGTAATTGGTTTGCCTTGGTAGAAGTCTAGCACCTTCATTTTGAAAATGTAATCGTACTTGGCGCGAAGTGCCTCAGAGCGTGCACGAGTTAAATTATTTGTGGCCACATTGAACTCTAACGTGTTCATTATTCCTACTTGATGCCGCTGCTCGGCATATTCGAACGCTTTTTCGGTGGCTTGCACACTTTTATCACTAGCATCATACTGGCGCTTTGCAGCATTTGCATCATTATACGCCTGTTGTACTGCTGCATATAATCTGTTCTTCTCGTCCTGAAGCTGCAGCTCTGCATTCATCCTGTTTAATCTTGATTTATGAACACTTGTTCTACTTTGCAACCCATTAAAAATTGGGATATTTAGATTTAGACCAATGCTTTCTCCTAAATTTTGGTCTAACTGTGTTCCATACGGATCTGGGTCTCCAAGAAAGGAAGCGCTTGAGTATCTGGTAGAGATTGAAGCATTGCCACTAAGTGTTGGCGTATAGGTAGAAAATGCAATCTTTTCTCCTTTTCTGGCACTTTCTAATCGAGACTCTCTAGCCTTAATTTTTGGCCAGTTGTTGAGTGCGTGGTCGTAAACGGTTCCAACGGTTTTACCTCCTAATCCATCAACAGGCAAATCAACATCTGGGCGTTTTATTCTGAAGCTTTCTGAAGCTTGTAAATTGAGTAGTTGCTTTAACGTTAAGACAGAAGCACTTAAGGCATTCTCCATATTTATCACCTGCAATTCATTAGATGCCATTTGCGCCTGAACATCATAAACATTTCCAGCTGGTAAAGATCCTGCGTCAACCAATTTTTGGGTTCGGTTAAGTTGCTCTCCGGTTATTTCCAATTGCTCTTGAGCCACAAGAAGCAATTCCTCATTAAACATTACCTGCATAAAAGCAGTTGCAATGTTCATTACAATATCATTGGTAAGCCCTTGTAAATCGTACTCAGCTGCAAGCATGTCAATCTGAGATTGTTTGAACGAATTGAGCAATCTAAACCCATTAAAAAGCGGAATGCTGCTCCCTACATAGAAACTGTTTGAATTGGTTTGTTCGTTAACATAACTATTGGTAGCAAGGTCAATGTTTCGTCCAAAATTGGTATTGAAACTGGTGCTCGCATTTAAACTCGGAAACAACTGAGCAAGTGATTGCGTCTTATCTAGACGGGCAGACTCTTGCTGCAGGGTAGATTGCTTTATTTGAATATTGTTGTCAAAGGCGTGCGTCAGGCAACGTTCTAAAGTCCATTCATCTTGGGCATTTGCATTAAATGAAAAAATCCCCAAAAAGATTGTGCTAAATACAGTTACCGCAATTCTTTTAATACCCATGGTTTACTTTTAATCTGTGCCAAAATTAACCAAATGAGGGGGCTAATGGTTCGTGCTTAAGCCGTATGCTCTTAATTATTGTTAAGGCCAGCATAGTTGCATAATTATAGACCACTCTTCATTATTCTATGGTACTGAGATATTAAACAATTGACATTAACAGTGTCGATTGTTAGGCACGCATAACAAAAGCTTGTAGAATTGAAATTTGTTTAAGTTTGCAGCGGTTAGAAACCTATCAAAAAAGGATAATCATGTCTGATATTGCATCAAGAGTAAAAGCTATAATAGTAGATAAATTAGGAGTTGATGAGAACGAAGTAACGCCAGAGGCAAGCTTCACCAACGACCTAGGAGCGGATTCTTTGGATACCGTAGAATTGATAATGGAATTCGAGAAAGAATTCAATATTGCTATTCCAGACGATCAGGCCGAGAACATCGGTACGGTTGGTGAGGCGATTAAATACATAGAAGAGAACGCTAAGTAAATTTCCTCCGTTTACGAGGAAAAACATTTACCCGCTTCCTAACGTTAAAAAACGCTGGGAAGCGGGTATTTCAGTTAATAATGGAGCTAAAACGAGCAGTAATAACAGGTATTGGGGCACTGACTCCTGTAGGCAACACGCTTACAGAGTACTGGGCCAATCTTGTTGCTGGTAAAAGCGGTGCTGCTCCAATCACTCATTTTGACGCTTCTAAATTCAAAACGCAGTTTGCCTGTGAGGTAAAAGGATTCAATCCTGACGACCATTTTGACAGAAAAGAAGGCCGTAAACTTGACCTATATGCTCAATATGCATTAGTTACTGCAACCGAAGCTTGGGCAGATTCTGGTTTAAATGAGGAAACCATAGATAACGACCGTGCGGGAGTTATTTGGGGTTCTGGTATTGGTGGGTTAAAAACGTTTTATGACGAGTGTACCGAATTTGCCGCAGGCGATGGTACACCTCGCTTCAATCCATTCTTCATTCCAAAGATGATTGCGGACATTGCTGCAGGTCACATTTCAATGAAATGGAATCTTCGCGGTCCTAATTTCACTACCGTTTCTGCGTGTGCTTCTTCAACAAATTCATTGATTGATTCCTTCAATTACATTCGACTCGGGCAAGCTGATATTATTGTGTCAGGCGGTTCTGAAGCGGCTGTAAATCAGGCTGGTGTTGGTGGATTTAATGCCATGAGAGCCCTTTCTCAACGGAACGATTCTCCTGAAACAGCTTCGCGTCCATTTGATGTTGACCGAGATGGTTTCGTACTTGGCGAAGGCTCTGGCTGTTTAATTGTTGAAGAATTAGAGCATGCCTTAGCACGGGGAGCAAAAATTTATGCCGAGATAGTTGGTGGAGGGATGAGTGCAGATGCACATCACATTACAGCGCCCCATCCAGAAGGTTTGGGGGCTATGAACGTAATGAGAAATGCCCTACGTGATGCAGGCATGGAGCCTAGCGAGATTGACTATATAAACGTTCATGGAACCAGCACTCCGCTTGGCGATATTGCTGAATCAAAAGCAATAAGACAAGTGTTTGGCAAGGACGCTTTCAACCTAAACATCAGCTCAACCAAGTCGATGACCGGGCACCTTTTAGGAGCCGCGGGAGCCATTGAAGCAATTGCCTGCGTAATGGCGGTTAGAGATGATATTGTTCCGCCAACGATTAACCATTTTACAGACGATCCGGAGTTTCATCCTGATTTAAACTTCACCTTTAATAAGGCTCAAAAGCGAACTGTAAATGCTGCGCTCAGCAATACGTTTGGGTTTGGAGGTCACAATGCCTCAGTTATCGTCAAAAAGTTCGTTCAGTAATTCTGTTACCCTTGCTCAGTTCGCTTCGCAGTTTTTTCAGTCGAGATAAAAAACTGAGTACCTCGCTGCAAAATCTTCTAGGGTTTAAACCCAAAAACTTAGCCGTTTACAAGCTTGCGCTTATTCATCGGTCGGCAGGAGAAAGACTGGCAGATGGAACCCTCGTAAGCAATGAAAGACTTGAGTTTTTAGGCGATGCGGTGCTTAGCGCCATCGTTGCTAAGTACATTTTTCAGCGCTACCCATTTGAAAATGAGGGTTTCCTAACAGAAACAAGGTCAAAAGTGGTTAGCCGAAAAAACTTAAATGGCCTAGCGCGTAAGCTTGGTTTACCTGATTTGGTAACCAAGAATAGTGAAAACAATCAAACGGGCTCTTCGCTTGGTGGCGATGCATTGGAAGCGTTGATTGGGGCCATTTTCATGGATAGGGGATTTCCTTCAGCAGAGAAATTTGTGCTTGACAGAATGATTGACAACTACATTGATTTGGACAAGCTTTTGAAGGATGATGCCAACTTTAAAAGCAAAATAATCGAATGGTGCCAAAAGGAAAAAAAGGAGTTTACTTTCAACATTATTAGTGGAACAGCAGATGGACATCGGCCTTCATTTACAATAGAACTTTTGGTTGAAGGAAAAGCTATTGGAGTTGGAACAGATCGAACCAAAAAACGCGCGGAGCAGGCTGCATCTAAGGAAGCTTGCGAGGCTTTAAACATTGAGGTTTAATAAACCAATCATTTCTTCATTTCCAATTGAAGTTGATGCCAATCAATAATACCTTTGGTAACCACATGAGACTGCAAATGAACGACTGGCTTCCTCAAAAACCCGACTTCGAATTGTATCATGTGTATTGTCACCAGAAAGATTACAGATTGTGTTTTGCATTAAATGAGCATTTCAAGTGTGGTTTTACTAGAATAAAGGATTTCTTGGAAGAGGAAAAAAAGCCACATTTACCCACGTATTCGCAGTTTATTTATGCGGATGAAGTAACGCACAAAGAGTATTTTGTAATAAGCAATCAACCTTTAGTTAAAGATCTTGTTACAAGAGATGGAGACTTGTTTGCAACAGAACAGCCAGAGTTGCTCATTCAAGAATTACCAAAGGTTGATTTCTTCTTTTTGGCTTACGGACAATTTGACGAAGAAGAATTGAACGATATTGAAGACCAATTGAACTTGATTCCGCTTGTAAATGCGGCAAAACGGGTTGATACCGAATCACTACCAGCATACTTAAACTTAATGCATTAATGAGCTTTAATAAGACTAAAATAATTGCCACGATTGGGCCAGCTTCTTGCTCAAAAGAAAACCTTAGAAGTTTGATTGAAAGTGGGATGAACATCGCTCGGCTTAACTTCTCTCATGGTAGCCATGATGATGTTTTTGAGATAATAAAAAACGTACGAGAGCTAAACGATGAGCTAGGGTTACACGTGGGTCTGTTGGCAGATTTGCAAGGACCAAAGATTCGTTTGGGAGAGGTGAAAGATGGTGGGGTGCCAATTAAAAGCGGTCATCAGCTTACCATAACCACCAAGAAATGTGTGGGTGATGCGAAGAAAGTATACTTAAGCTACCCAGAGTTTCCGAAGGATGTGGCGGAAGGCGATACAATTCTTATTAACGATGGAAAATTAGTTCTTCAGGTAACTGGAACCGACCGCAAAACGGAAGTTACCGCTACGGTAGAGCATGGTGGATTAATGGAGTCTCGTAAGGGCGTAAATCTTCCAAACACAAAGATTTCTATGCCTTGTCTTACCGAAAAAGACTTGGAAGATTTAGCATTTGCTGTAAAGCATAATGTAGAATGGATTGGCCTTTCTTTTGTCAGACGTGCAGAGGATGTAATCGAACTTAAAAACCTAATAAAGGAACAGGGCGGAAAGAGCAAAGTGGTTGCGAAAATAGAAAAGCCCGAAGCCGTAAAAGACCTCAACAACATTATTAGCGAAACCGATGCTGTAATGGTAGCGCGTGGCGATCTTGGGGTTGAAATACCAATGCAAGAAGTGCCGATGGTTCAAAAAACCATTGTAAAAAAGTGCATCAATGAGTCTAAGCCAGTGATCATAGCAACCCAAATGATGGAGAGCATGATTACCAATCCCGCACCTACCCGAGCAGAAGTAAATGATGTGGCAAATGCTGTTTTAGATGGCGCAGACGCAGTGATGTTAAGTGGAGAAACAAGCGTAGGAGACCACCCAGACCTGGTAATCAAAGCCATGTACAGCATTATCCGCCACGTTGAAAACAAGGGAGACATTTACAACCGAACGGTCAATCCTATTTCTAGTATTGAACGAACAATAACGGATTCTATTTGCCAGACTTCGGTAACGCTAGCAGCACAGTCTGATGCGAAGGGTATCATTACCATGACCAACTCTGGCTACACGGCTTTTAAGATTAGTAGTTACAGACCTAAGGCCAATATTTTCGTATTCACCGATAACCGATCCATCCTTAATATGCTGAGTTTAGTTTGGGGTGTACGGGGCTTCTATTACGATAAATACGTGAGTACTGACCACACCATTGCCGACCTAAAATTGCGCCTAAAGCGCGAAGGAATGGTGAAAGAAGGGGACCTCGTCATCAACATAGCCAGTATGCCAATTACAGACCGAGGCCAATCGAACATGATGAAATTGAGTATGGTAAATTGACCTTAGAGGTTTTTATAGATTTGATCTTCCAAAAAACAAACACATGCCTTTAGATATAAAATTGATGGCCGAAATCTGCGAAGTAGCAGGCGCGCCAGGTTACGAAAAGAGAATTCGAGACATCGTTCTTAGAGAAGTTACTCCATTGGTTGACGAAGTTTCGGTTGACAATCTTGGAAACGTAACTGCCATCAAAAAAGGAAAGGAGCGAAAGAAAGTGATGATTGGTGCCCACATGGACGAAATCAGTTTCATGGTTACACACATTGAGGATGGCGGATTTCTGCGCTTCCATACGTTAGGTGGCTTCGACCCAAAAACCCTGACCGCTCAGCGTGTAATTGTTCATGGAAAGAAAGATCTGATAGGCGTAATGGGTTCAAAACCTATACACGTAATGACCGCAGAGGAACGCGCTAAGCTTCCAAAAACCACCGATTATTTCATCGATATGGGAATGTCGAAGGAAGAGGTTGAGAAGTACATTTCTGTTGGAGACGTGATTACCCGCGAACGCAAACTCATTGAAATGGGAAATTGCGTGAACTGCAAAAGCATTGATAACCGCATCTCAGTTTTCATCCTCATTGAAGCCCTCAGAACTTTGGGCGATGTGCCGTATGATGTTTACGGAGTTTTCACTGTTCAAGAAGAAATAGGAATTCGTGGGGCGCAGGTTTCATCGCTTATGCACCAGCCAGATTTTGGCTTCGGATTGGATACTACCATTGCGTATGACGTTCCTGGAGCACAAGCTCACGAGAAAATTACTTCTCTCGGAAAAGGAACTGCAATCAAGATTATGGACGCATCTACCGTTTGCGATTACCGCATGGTAGAATTCATGAAAAAAACAGCCGATAAACATAAAATTCAGTGGCAACCAGAAGTTCTAACTGCTGGAGGAACTGATACGGCAGCCATTCAACGTTTCAGTCCGGGCGGTTCAATTGCAGGAGCCATTTCTATCCCAACACGCCATATTCATCAAGTAATTGAAATGGCCGATAAAGGCGATATCGAGAAGAGTATTCTTCTTTTACAAAGATGCTTGGAAGAGTTAGATACGTTTGATTGGGCGCATAGGTAAAACCTACTTCCCACTCATTGTTAAAAACGTGATATAGGCAGCATAAACTAGCAGAAGCAGGCCACTTTGCCACTTCTCTAAAATGTGCCGTTTTCCTATAAAAAGCAGGACAAATAGTACGGCACTGGCTCCAATATTCAGCAGAATACTTGGGTTATCAGAAGCGTCAAATGTCATTGGGCTAATGGTGGCAGAAAGCCCGAGGACCCAGAAAATATTGAAGATATTGGAGCCGATTACGTTTCCAATGGCAAGGTCAGTATTGCCTTTTCTAACCGCCACAACAGCTGTTGCAAGCTCAGGAAGTGAAGTGCCAATTGCCACAATGGTGAAGCCAACAAACGACTCTGAATAACCGAATAAGCGAGCCAAAGAAACGGCTCCGTCAACAATCCATTGTCCGCCAATAACCAATCCGATTAAACCAACCAACAGCATTCCAACAGACTTCCACATTGGCCGCGCATCATCAGCCTCAGGCAATTCTTCGGTGAGGTTGTTTTTGCCTAAATGAAAAGTGTAGAAAAGGAATAGAACAAAAAGACCAATAAGTAACAGCCCATCGGCTCTTGAAATGATGTTTGTGTTGGAATCGCTTAGCAACTGATCGTTGACGATGTAGCCGAGAATGAGAGCAGCAAAAAGGCTAAAAGGAATCTCTCTCCAAACAGTATTTGTCTTTACCGAAAGACTTGTAATCGTTCCTGCAACACCTAAAATAAGCAGTACATTGGCAATGTTGCTACCTACGATATTTCCAATAGCAAGACCGTTATTTCCGTTTACCGAAGCAATAATATTAACCGCCAACTCGGGTGCCGATGTACCAAAAGCAACAACGGTCAACCCTATAACAATCTCTGGAATTCGGAATTTTCGGGCTATGTCGGCAGCGCCTTCAATAAGCCAATCTGCGCCCTTTATCAGCAACACAAACCCTACAGCAAAAAGGAAATACACCAACATGCGGCAAAGATATATTTACGATTGACGTGCGTATTTCCACCTGTTGTGGCTCCAGAGCCAGTTTTCTGGCTGGCGCGAGACGCTTTCTTCTAAAAACCGAACGTACGCTTCGGTAATTTCTCCTTCAGATGTTTTGCTTCCATCCTCAAAAGCCAGTTTTGAAACGCTCTTGAAATGGCCGCGTTTTACTCTTACCATTTCATCAAAAACCACCGCGTGGCCTTTCCTTCTAGCAAGAATTTCCAGCCCTTTGTGAAATGGCACTTCTCTCCCAAAAAAATTGGTCCAGTACGCCCTTCTTCGGTCCGATGGATTCTGATCAGCCAAGAAAACAGTCATGCTTGGTTTATCAGCATCGGTCATCATTCCCTTCAAATCGTTGGCAGGAATAAGCTCGGTGCCGTATCGCACACGATACTCATTCACCAACTTCTCCATGCTTTTATTCCGCTGAATCATGTAAATAATGCGCAGATGAAAAGCTGTATTATGATTCAAAATCCAATTTCCCCATTCCCAATTAAACTGATGAGATGTAGCTTGCAAAACATGTCGTCCTTCCGAAAATAGTTTACCGTAAACCTTGGTATCCACTTCAAAACGTTCAGATATTTCTTCAGGCGAAGCCTTGAAAAGCTTGATTGTTTCCACCACTTGGTCGCAGAAATTCTTATAAAACTGAATGTTAATCTCGTTGATTTCCTCCACCGATTTTTCTGGGAAAGCAGTGCTCAAATTCCTCCAAACCAGTTTTCTTCTATACCAGATTACGTGGTAAAGGAAAAAGAAGAACAGGTCAGACAGGATGTACAGCCCCCACCAAGGCAAGCGAGCAATTGCGCCCAAGAAGAATTTCAGGAAGCCATACATGGTGCAAAGATGCTTACTCCAAGGTAATGACAACATAACATAGCAGCTTACGTATCTTTAAGCATGTTTCGCAGGATTGGTATGTCTGTTTTACTCTCGTGGATCTGCTTGAATTCGTACGCGCAATTGCCTCACCCCAACGATACATTGGACAATGGCAAGAAAGTGCCATTCAATCAGTTCTTAGGTAGGTTTTCCGTGTTTAATGAAGGAGGAGGTGCGGCTTTCTATTACTCCCTGAATATCGGATATAGCGTCATCAAAACAGATTTAGTTGTCGCTGATGTTACTCTTGGTGCAAACCGTATTCCGCATGGTCAATACGAATGGAGGGAAGAGAGTAAAGACACTTATCACATTCCGATTGGTTTGAGTTTATACTTAGGTCGAAGAAAGAGTCGATTTAACGCCCGAGCTGGGTATAGCCCGATTGTTTCATCGAAACTGTTTAGAAAATCCGAGTCCTCAAATGATGAATGGCCACCAGCCATCAAGCATACCTTTTTCTTTTCCTTTGGATACACCTACCAGAACCCATATGGCTTCTTCCTAGGGATAAATGCGTATTTCAATTTGAATTTGAACACCCCGTCTGAACAGGAATATTTCGGGCGAAAAATCGGTTACCAACCTTGGCCTGGTCTTGTCCTCGGGTATCGTTTACCAAGCAAACAACGACACAATGAATGGACAGAACGCAGTTTCAAAAAACGTGTTCTTAGACTAGAAGAATCTCCAAAAAAGAGGAAAGACACGGAAGAGGATTGGTTCAACGACAAAGGGGAGTTACAGGTCGATTCTATTGAATTACAAGAAATTGAAGCCCGTATGATCAAGCTTCACAAACGCCATTTACGCTATCAATTACAAGAGAAACGAGAGAATGGTCGGAGCCTCATTTTTGCAGAAGGATTTGGTGCCTCAGGCATTTGGTCTTTGAACTACAGTTACACGCATCCTATTGCCAAGTCCAACATTTTTATGATGGAATATCGTGGAGGAATTGGCTCTGATGAATCTAATCTTCAGCTACCTATCCACCTTGGGGTAAAGGCCATGAAAAACTACCGCGGAACAGGCGTTTTCTTAGGTGTTGAGCCACAGTACGATTGGGAACGTGGGAAAGTTGGGGCTGTTTTTTTTCTTGAGCATAATGTAGAATTTCATTTTTCATACGGATTGACTGGAGGCGTGGCATTCTACCTTTTTTACGACCCTGCCCAGTATAAATTCTACGACAAGGTCGCCCCATACGGAGGGGTTTTCCTCGGTTATCGCTTGCCTAAGATGAAGAAAGCCTAACCTTTTTCATTTTCCCCTTTTTCGTCATTCCTTTACACGCATGGGAATCCGCTCCTTTTTCGCCAAACCACTTGCCGCTTGGACACATCATCAGACCCAAGCTTGGAGCAGTAAACCTGCGGAAACGCAACAGAAGGTCTTTGATAATTTAATCGCTGGCGCGAAGAATACTTCGTTCGGCTCAGACCACGATTTCGGTGCCATTCGTTCTCATTCCGACTTCAAAAATCGTGTTCCAATTCGCGATTACGAAGAGCTTAAGTCCTATTTTGAGCGGACGGCTTCGGGCGAAGAAAACGTGCTTTGGCCTGGCAAACCACTTTATCTGGCCAAAACAAGCGGAACAACTTCTGGTGCCAAATACATTCCCATTACGCGAGACAGTATTCCCAATCACATCAACGGAGCAAAGAATGCTTTGCTCAGCTACATCCATGAAACGGGCAACGCTTCTTTCGTAGATGGCAAACTCATTTTCCTTTCGGGATCACCCGAATTGGATACCAAGAATGGCATCCACGTTGGGCGTTTGTCAGGCATAAGCAACCACTTTGTTCCAGGCTATTTGCGCACCAACCAAATGCCGAGCTATGAAACCAATTGTATTGACGATTGGGAAACCAAGGTTGAAACGGTTGTAAACGAAACGCTAAACCAACAAATGACTCTCATTTCTGGCATTCCAAGTTGGGTACAGATGTATTTCGATAAGATTAAAGAACGAACAGGAAAACCGATTAAAGAGGTGTTCCCTGATTTCTCGCTATTCGTTTATGGAGGCGTTAATTTTGAGCCTTATCGAGCTAAAATGGAAGCCACCATCGGGAAGAAAATCGACAGCATCGAGCTGTTTCCTGCATCAGAAGGCTTCTTCGCTTATCAAGATTCGCAGTCCGAAAAAGGCATGCTGCTTATTCTCAATGCGGGCATTTTTTACGAGTTCGTTCCTGCCGATGAAATTCACAATGAAAACCCAACGCGACTAACCATTAGTGAGGTGGAATTAGGCAAAAACTATGCGCTTATAATCAGCAACAATGCTGGACTTTGGGGCTACAATATTGGCGATATGGTTCAATTCGTGAGCAAGGCTCCGTACCGTGTCATCGTTTCAGGCCGTGTAAAGCATTACACCTCTGCCTTTGGCGAACATGTGATTGCTAAAGAAGTGGAATATGCATTGAATGCGGCTCTTGCAGACCAAGGTGGCGAAGTCATCGATTTTCATGTGGCGCCACAAGTCAATCCAACAAACGGCTTGCCCTACCACGAATGGTTTATCAGCTTCGCGAAGCGACCTGAAAACATGAAAGCTTTTGCCGCACAAATTGACCAAAGCATGCAAGAGCAAAACATCTACTACAAAGACTTAATTACGGGTAATATCCTTCGCCAAGCGATGATTACCGAAGTCTCAGAAGATGCCTTTATCAACTACGCCCGTTCGCAAGGTAAATTGGGTGGGCAGTTCAAATTACCAAGGTTGGCGAACGACAGGAAGGTGGCTAACTTGTTAAGTTGAACGTTCCTATTTTCGAAGAATGAAAACCACCCTCCGTATTCTCGCCTTTCTAGCGCTCATTTATCTGATTCCAACGGCTTACCTTAATTACACCGAACCTGTAGAACATTGGGATTGGGATGAAATTAATCTGGACGATATTTCCTATCCTGAAAATTTCATCTGGGGAGTGGCCTCGGCTGCCCATCAAGTAGAAGGTGGACACACATCCAATAATTGGGCTGATTGGGAAAATCAGGTAGACAAAGATGGAAATCCACGTATTGCCAGAGGCGAAAAATGCGGTGTGGCTTGCGACCATTGGAACCTCTATCCGCAAGACATCAAGTTGATGAAAGAATTGGGCGTAACCAGCTATCGTTTCTCAGTTTCTTGGAGTAAGATTATGCCCACCGAAGGCGTAGTTGACACTTCCGCCATTCAGCATTATTCTGATATGGTGGACAGTCTCTTGGCAGCTGGTATTGAGCCGATGATTACGCTACACCATTTCTGCCATCCTATGTGGTTTGAAGAGAAGGGTGCGTTTGAGAAAGAAGAGAATATTTCAGATTTTGTGGAGTTCTCCAAGCACATATTTCTTCCATTGAATGACCGCGTTAAATATTGGTGTACACTCAATGAGCCTGCGGTTTTTGTGATTGCGGCCTATTTCGATGGAAACTTTCCGCCCGGAAAGCAAGACCCAAAGTTGGCTGCCGAGGTTTTGAAAAACATGTACTTAGCGCATGTAAAGGTCTACGAAAGTTTAAAAAGGTTTGAAGGTGGCGAACGCGCACAAATTGGCATAGTAAAAAACATGCACCAGATAGACCCAATGAACGATTGGAACCTGTTTGACAGACTGCTCTCGCGAACGGTGAACAAGGGTTTTAACGGCTCATTTATCGGCACATTCACCGAAGGGAAATACAAATTCAGTTTCCCAACCTTGGTGGATTTGGAAGCTGAAATTCCGAACGCACCCTACTCGCTAGATTTTGTTGGCTTGAATTATTACAGCCACAACGCCATGGATTTTTCACCTGATTTGGATGAAGCGCTGAAAACAAGAATGTATCCAGGAGAACTGGAAACCGACATGGATTACACCATGTATCCCGAAGGGTTCTACCGCGCCATCAAGGAAATTTCTGTGCTCAATAAACCCATTATTATCACCGAAAATGGTGTGGCCGATATGGATGATGATATGCGAGGAGAGTTCATTAAAAAGTACCTCTATGCCGTTTCAAAAGCCATTGAAGATGGCTACGATGTGCGCGGCTATCACTACTGGTCATTGATGGACAACTTCGAGTGGGACCTTGGCTATGACGAGCGTTTCGGATTGTATGAAGTTGATTTCGAAACGCAGAAAAGAACGCTACGCGAAGGCTCAAAAGAGTACCAGCGGATTGTAAAAGCGAATTGAGAAATATCAATTCAGCATAATTGATTTTCGGTATTTTGGTTAGATGAAACGGTTCCTGATTGCTTCATTCACCGTGCTTGTGTCTCTATCCTCACAGGCACAATCACAGCACTGTTTGGCAGATCGCTATTCGCAAACTGCCCTCTTTGACAGCAGCGACATTCAGATAACAACCGGGGTTCATTACGCCACATCCATGCGTTGGCCTGGAACCCAAATGGACAGCCTTCGGATGGATGTTTACCAACCCAGCCCTACCAGCGATCCACTTGAAAAACGACCGCTAATAGTGATGATGCACGGGGGTGCTTACGCTGCCGGAAACAAGAATGACATAGCCTCTTTTTGTTTTCAAATGGCTAGGCGTGGCTATGTGAGCGTTACAGTACAGTACAGGTTGGGATGGGATTGCATTCCCAATGGTTTGTTTACAGCTTGCAGCGATTGTAGCACCCACGCTGCCGAACTGAAAATAGCCGCCTATCGCGCTGTTCAAGATCATCGCGCGGCCATGCGCCATATGGTGCATTACGCAGAAGATTTTGGAATTGATACCGCTTTTGTTTTCGTTGGTGGCGTAAGTGCAGGGTCCATTGCTACGCTGCATTCTGCACACTGGAATCAGTCTGAAGCCGACACTTTTTGCCCGACCTGTACAGATGAGGTTGGCCTTTTAGACACAACAGGAAACGATTTGACCGACACTTACACGATAAAAGGCATCATCAATAATTGCGGAGCCGTTGAGAATCTCGATATTCTTGATGGACACAACATTCCAATAATTGGTTTTCATGACGATGGCGATTGCTCGGTTCCATACAATTCGGGCGCGGTTCTAAACTGTGGCCTATGGACTTGCAGTTCGTTTTTCTGGGCACGAGGTTCAAACCTCATTCGCGGAAGGTTAGCGCAGAGCGGAACATGTTATCAGATGAACACCACTCTCGGACCTGGACATTGCTCTTATTACGACAGCCATTTTTGGTCGATGTTGGGGAAATCTACCTGCTTTCTCAAGAGCATTCTCTGTGGCAATTGCACCAATGTGGTCAACGATATTTGGAATGTGGATAACGTGCCTAATTGTTCGGCTGGCGGAACAATTTCAATTCAGGAAAACGAGGCTCAAGAATTGGTTAAATTAAACGGAAACCGATTGATTCTTGACCAAGAAGCCCACGTTTCGTCTATTCAAATATTTGACCTCTCAATGCGGTTGCTGGTGGATGTTCCAGTAAATGGCACGAACGAAGTTCAACTTCCCACTTCCCTGCGAGGATGTATGGTCGTAAAAGTTGATTCAGAAAACAGCTCTTCGGAGGTGAAAAAGTGGTGCAACTTCTAGTTAGTTCAATACAACAAGCTTTTCTAAAAACTTTCTAGCGCCACTTGCTGATTCCAGATACATTAGGAAAACCCCTGTTCCTATTTCAATAGAATTCAACGTAATTGTTGCTTGGTTTTGTATCGAAATCGTTTTAACAATTCGGCCTGAAATATCTGTCAGAATCAGCTTAGACCCTACTTCGGTTTTATCCTTAATTCTTAGAGTTGTCTCGCCTAAAAAAGGATTTGGATAAACAGAAACCGCCTTGCGGTCATACTCACTTACAGAAACGGTAGTATTCAAAAAAAGCCATTGGTAAACCCAGCCAAATTCTCGCTTCCAATACCACTCGCTAGGCTGCCCGTCCCAATGCGTTGTGTAATTGAGTTCGTTGGCTTGAAATCCAGCATCAATTAAGGTTGAATACATGCTGCTCAGGTTCTGTACCATTGACGCACTTTCTTGTTCTCCAGCCATGAGCACAATTCGCATATCTTCTTCTTTTCCTGTGTTCTGAACGTGAGAATACGCTTCATTAGAAAACCAAAAACTAGGCGATAGAATTCCCGCCTTACCAAAAACATCTTGATGTTCGATAGCCGCATACATGGAAATGAGCCCACCCATCGAGCTACCCAAAATAGCGGTATGTACTCGAGCTGGCAAAGTCCTGAAATTGGCATCAATCAGCGGCTTAAGTGTTTGAACGATGAAATCCACATAAACACCGCCATCCCCTCCGCCATAACTCGGATTGTACCACGGGGAATACTCGTCAATTCGGTATTGCCCACCATTATCTATCCCAACCACAATAGCTCCTGGGTCGCCTTGTGCAAACAGAGCATCAAGCGTTTCATCTATTTCCCATTCACCAGAAAAACTCGTGCTTACGTCAAACAAATTTTGGGCGTCATGCATGTACAAAACCGATAATTATTTGTCGAACTATGATAATTAGGGGGCAGATAGATCCAAACTTTTCTGTACCGATCTAGCTGCGGAATGTATAGGTCGTTATCAAGAATAGACACGTTTTGTCCCATCGTGCCTGTTGCTGGTCCAAGGTCAATCCAACTTAGAATATTCAAATATTCCGTTTGAGCGCCTCCGCTGTACACAACAGTTCTGTCGCCAATATCAAACCCGTTTGCATCAGCTTCCACAGATGGCCAACCTCCGCGAGTAAACTTAAAATCGACCGTGCCTGCTGGTGGAGAAAAAGTCAATTCGAAAGAACCATCAACATTCTGAGTCATAATTGTTGCCGCGTCAGTTGGGTTCCAAGTATTGAAACTTCCACCAACATAAATATCATCCAATAATGGTGTGTTTTCTGGAACGGTAACGTGCAATGTGAGTTGCGCGAAACCAACCTTGACAGTCACCGCGATTATCAAGAAACTTAAACCAATCTTTTTCATGCCTTTATATAATTCACTAAAAGTATTACCTGCAAGGGAATAATTGAGTTTCTACGCTTGATTTAGGTTCAGACTAAAGCGTTGTCCATAGCTTCATTTGAGGTACTTTTGCGGCTTCGCACATGACTGAGCAAAGCACAGATAAACGACACATCGCCATTCTTGGGTCTACGGGTTCAATCGGAACGCAGGCTTTGGAAGTTTTGGAAGCCCATCCTAATGTGTTTGAGTTGGAAGTGCTTACCGCACATTCAAGTGCCGATTTACTGATTGAGCAAGCGCTCAAGTTCAAGCCGAACTGTGTTGTCATTGGTAAAGAAGAGCTCTTTAAGAAAGTTCAAGACGCGCTTTTTGATGAAGGCATCAAGGTGTATGCTGGAGCAGATAGTTTGGCGCAAGTGGTGCAAATGGATGAGATTGATATCGTTCTCACGG
>CALCGD010000163.1 GCA_937900875.1 uncultured Flavobacteriales bacterium | reverse complement strand
AGACGCTAAGCCTAAGAAAGCTAGAAGAAGCCGTAGAGGTGGTTCTGGTTCGGGAGCTGCCGCTCCAGTAGCTGCAGCACCTGCTGCGGTTGTTGAAGAGGAAGTTAAGGAAGCACCTAAGGCTGAAGTGGTTGAAGAAGCCCCAGTAGCAGCTACGGAAGCACCAGCAACTGACGCTCCTGCCGAGAAGGAAGGAGAAGAAGGTGAGGAGGAGAAAGACGCTTAATACGTATTGATTATAAATTGATAAAGACCCTGATTCCAAACGGAATCAGGGTCTTTTGTTTATATCTGGTTCAAATCCTGTGGAAAAAAGATAGTATCCGAAACGTTCAAAAGAAAGCGCATACCTACCTTTGTGCAAACCAAAGAGCCAATGAAATACCTGAATAGACCTGATGCCATTTTATTACTAGAAGATGGAACCGTATTTAGAGGCAAAGCAGCAGGAAAGTTAGGTACCACCACAGGGGAAATTTGCTTTAATACCGGGATGACTGGTTACCAAGAGATTTTTACTGACCCATCTTATTTCGGCCAAATAATGGTTACCGCTCACGTGCATATAGGCAACTATGGAGTAAGCCCAGAAGATGTTGAGTCGGATTCGATGAAAATTAGCGGACTAGTCTGCAAGTATTTTTCTCCAAACTACAGTAGACCAAGTGCTACTGGAAATATTCAAGATTATTTTGAGGAGAATGGTGTAGTTGGAATATCTGATGTTGATACTCGTGCAATTGTACAGCACATACGCGATAAAGGCGCTATGAATGCGATTGTATCTTCCGAAGAGTTGGATGTGGATAAATTAGGCGCTTTGCTGAAAGAAGTTCCTTCTATGGAAGGACTAGAGCTTTCATCAAAGGTTTGCACGAAAGAGCCATATTACTTCGGAAATGAAGCTGCAACCCATAAAGTAGCTGTTCTTGATATTGGTGTAAAGAAGAACATTTTAAGATGTTTATCAGAAAGAGGCTGTTACCTAAAAGTGTTTCCAATGCATACTTCTTTTGAGGAGATTATGGAATGGAATCCTTCTGGGTTTATGATTTCAAATGGCCCTGGTGACCCTGCCGCAATGCCACAAGTAAAAGAAACGGTAGGTAAAATGATTAATTCGGACATACCCGTATTCGGTATTTGTCTTGGGCATCAGGTTATGGCAATCAGTCAAGGAATTTCCACATTTAAGATGCACAACGGCCATCGGGGCATCAATCATCCAATAAAAAATTTGGTAACAGGAAAGTGTGAAGTGACTTCGCAAAACCATGGCTTTGTGGTTAACAGAGAAGATTGCGAAAACCATCCAGATGTAGAGATAACACACGTACATCTAAACGATAATACTGTTGCTGGATTAAAATTGAAAAACAAACCTGTTTTTAGCGTGCAATATCATCCAGAATCATCTCCAGGACCGAATGATAGTAGGTATCTTTTTGATGAATTCATCAAAAATATTGAGGCTGTTTTGGCCTAATTTTACGTACAATAAGACTTAAAATTTATGACTCATATTGCGAAAGTTATTGCTAGGCAAATTCTTGATTCGAGAGGAAATCCTACTGTAGAAGTAGATGTGTTTACTCAAAATGGTGTTCTTGGAAGAGCAGCAGTACCTTCTGGAGCATCAACTGGCGAACACGAAGCAGTTGAACTTAGAGATGGTGATAAGGCGATATATCTTGGTAAAGGCGTTTTGAAAGCCGTAGAGAATATCAATGGACCTATTGCTGAAGCAATTATGGGAATGTATGTTTTTGATCAACAGTTGATTGATCAGAAAATGATGGAGTTAGACAGTACCCCAAACAAAGGAAACCTAGGAGCAAACGCTATTCTTGGAGTTTCTATGGCCGTGGCAAAAGCTGCTGCAGACACTGCAGGTCAGCCGTTGTTTAGATATGTTGGTGGGGTCAATTCAAACTTGCTTCCTGTTCCAATGATGAACATTATCAACGGAGGTTCTCATGCAGATAACAGCATTGATTTTCAGGAATTCATGATTATGCCTGCTGGTGCAGATTCATTTTCTGAATGCTTGAGAATGGGAGTAGAGGTATTTCACCACCTTAAAGATGTTTTGAAGAAAGGAGGATACTCAACCAATGTGGGAGACGAAGGAGGTTTTGCTCCGAACCTAAAATCCAATGATCAGGCAGTAGAGGTTATTCTTAAGGCTATAGAAAATGCTGGTTATAAACCAGGAGAAGATATTTATTTAGCTATGGATGCGGCAAGTTCTGAGTTCTATTTAAAGGATGAAGGGGTTTACCATTTGCATAAATCAACTGGCGATAAATTGAGCAGTTCAGACATGGTTTCTCTATGGAAAGATTGGTCTAGCAAGTATCCGATAGTATCTATTGAAGATGGATTGGATGAAAATGATTGGGATGGTTGGAAACAACTAACAGATACAATAGGCGAGAAAGTCCAATTGGTTGGAGATGATCTTTTTGTGACAAATGTGGAGCGTTTGAGTAGAGGAATTGAGAACGGAATCGCTAATTCAATATTGGTGAAAGTGAATCAGATTGGTTCTTTAACAGAGACTATTAATGCTGTGAAAATGGCAACTGCTAATCGATATACCTCTGTAATGAGTCACCGTTCTGGAGAAACGGAGGATGTAACTATTGCTGATCTTTCAGTGGCATTAGCTACCGGTCAGATTAAAACAGGATCGGCTTCACGTTCGGACCGTATCGCTAAATATAATCAGCTTTTAAGAATTGAAGAACTGCTGGGTTCAGAAGCACAGTTTTTAGGTAAGGAGCTAAGGTGTATCAAAAATCGCTAAGCGGAATTAGCGGATAAACCCGAATTCCGTCCTTATCGAAGAGTGGATTCGCAGTAAACTGATTGATACTTTCATTTTCCTGAACAAAGTCACTGTTCGTGATAAGGTACTTCGCACCTCTATCGATATACTTCTGTAACTCGGTAGATAGCAACCAGTCTTGTTCATACGTCCAGCCCTTTTTTTCAATATGATATAGAAAAATATGGGTTGATGGGTCGTTACCAACAACCACTAAATCAGATGAAGGTATTAGCTCTTTCAATTCTTGTTTGTGCGAGAGCAATACACGTTCAAACCCCATGGGAGACCACCGGCCTTCAATCCTTAGATAGGCGGTTGCAGGCAATATCAGCAACGCAAAAAGGCCAATATATCTTACTATGGAATGTCTGTTTTTAAGGACCGAATTCAATCCTGCAGCAACAATAAGAAAGAGTATTGGAAGAAAGGGGAATAGGTAATAATCGTGTGCAAGACCTATCATGTTTACTTCGTATAAATAGTAGGCCAGCAAAAAAAATAAAATGGAAACCTCAGCACAATACTTTTTAATTCTGTTTGGTTGTTTAAAAAATTTCCAAACTCCCAAAAAGAAGAATAAGAGGGAACCGAAGTTGATAAATAGTTCAGGTAACAGAGAGTGAAGTGTTCCCCAAATCGTTCGGAAAGCCGATTGATAATCGAAGGATTCTTCTACGCCTAAACCGCCAATTAAAGCGGTATTGGTCCAAGTGGGAATAACCCATGCATACCATGCCAACGCAGGAAGAAGGAGTAGCAAGACAAGTAATGCCGCTTGTGCTGATTTGGCAATTTTTCGCTCCCGCAATCCTCCAAAGAAAACAGGAATGTATCCAGCTCCAAATAGTATGTAGGGCAGTTTTACGGCAGTAGCAATAGCGAGCATGAAGGCAAATAGTGCAAGCGATAAATCTCCTCCTTTATGTTGGTGTTGTTTCAGCCAAACTAAACTCCATATGGCAAAGCAGAGCGCCATATTATCTGGCAACGGGTTTACAGAATAATAAAAGAATACAGGAGACCAAGCAAAACACCACGACCCTATGGCTGCAATTTTTGGTTCAAGTTTCCAAGCCAATAGCAACCTGTAAAACCCAAGAATACTAAAAATGGAGATTAGAAAGGTGAGTAAACGAGCGAGGATAAGGTGGTTTCCAATAGTTTTATAGAATACTGCGAAGCACCATTGCATCAGAGGAAACTCCATGCGGAAAATTCCATCCCCATCGCCTCTTGAATTAATTCTGGGATTTAGAATGTTCATATCCTCGTTTGCAAAATTCTCAACCACTGTCATGGTTTGAGTTTGCCGCCAAGCATGAATGCCAATCAAATCACAATCCCAGATATTCCAATGCAGCAGCACACTCAGTACTAAGGTTGCCAGCAAAACATATGTTGGCTTTATTGCTGTTTGATTGAGGTGCATGAAGCGAAAATAAACAACTCAGCATGCTTGTGGTTATTTTAGCGCAGATGGGATACAGTTCCTTAAATAAGTGCATAGTCGACCTTGAAAAACACGGTCATTTAATTAGGATTACCGAAGAGGTTGATCCTAATCTAGAAATGGCCGCAATTCATATGCGTGTGTTCGAAAACAATGGGCCTGCGATACTTTTTGAAAACATAAAAGGCTGCAATTATAAAGCTGTATCAAACCTATTTGGATCTGTAGAACGTAGCAGGTTCATTTTTCGAGATTCTCTGGAAACCGTTAAACGGTTGGTACAACTTAAGGGTGATCCAAGTTTAATATTCAAACATCCATCTTGGATATTTTCAGCGTTAAACGGTGGTATTGACGCCATTCCGCACAAGCGAAAAACAGAATTTGAGGAAATTTCTCTTTCCGAATTACCGCAAATCAAATGTTGGGAAGATGATGGCGGTCCATTCGTCACTCTTCCGCAGGTTTATTCTGAAGACGTTGATAAGCCCGGAATTCTGAATTCCAATCTTGGGATGTACCGAATTCAACTCGCAGGGAATGAGTATGAAAAGGACCAAGAAATAGGATTGCATTATCAGTTGCATAGAGGCATAGGTGTGCATCAGACCAAGTGCAATGAACTAGGTATACCAATGAAAGTTGCCGTGTTTATTGGAGGACCACCTTCACATTCCTTTGCAGCAGTAATGCCGCTTCCTGAAGGACTACCGGAAGTAAGTTTTGCTGGTGTTTTAGGCGCCAAAAACTTCCGATACTTTGAGGCGGACGGGTTTACTATTTCTTCAGATGCCGATTTTGTAATTCTTGGAGAAGTGCATCCCATGCAAAACAAACCTGAAGGGCCTTTTGGCGATCACTTGGGGTATTATAGCCTGAAGCATGATTTTCCGTTGATGCAAGTGCATAAGGTTTTGGCCAAGAAAGATGGAATTTGGCCTTTTACAGTTGTTGGAAGACCACCGCAAGAAGACACAAGTTTTGGAGCACTTATTCATGAGATAACTGGGTCGATTATCCCTCAAACTATTCCAGGTTTACATGAAGTAAATGCCGTTGATGCTGCTGGGGTTCATCCATTACTGCTAGCTGTAGGAAGCGAACGCTATACGCCTTACATTAAAGTTAAGCGACCTCAAGAGTTGCTTACAACGGCTAATGCAATCTTAGGTTTTGGACAGATGTCTCTTGCCAAGTATCTATTTATTATAGCTAAACAGGGTGTCGAAACACCCTCTGCTAACGATCCTAAAGCGCATTTTCAATACCTATTGGAGAGAATTGACACTACGAGAGATTTTCACTTCCAAACTAATACAACTATTGACACACTTGATTATAGTGGAACGGATGTTAACAGTGGGTCTAAACTTATTGTGGCAGCTGTTGGCGAAAAGAAACGAGAGTTGTGTAATACAATACCAGTGCTTAATCTACCTGTTGGCTTCTCAAAACCACAAGTCGCTTTTGCAGGTGTTCTCATTATTCAGGCCGATAAATACATAGATGGCTCTGATGTTGCAGGTTTGACGACCGGCCTTCAATCGCAAATGAATGCTCTTGAAGGGTTTCCTCTTATATGTGTTGCTGACGATAGCGAGTTTGTTAGCCTTACCCTTAATAATTTTTTGTGGGTCACTTTTACACGCAGCAATCCTTCTCACGATGTATATGGAGTAGGGGAGTTCATAGAAAACAAACATTGGGGCTGTAAAGGTTCAGTTGTCATAGATGCTCGGATAAAACCACATCATGCTCCACCGCTCGTGCTAAATCTCGAGATAGAGAAGCGCGTAGATGCGCTCAGCGTTAAAGGTGCATCATTAGAAGGTGTCATCTAGCAAGTAGTGCATTTTGTAAGTAATTGATAGGCTTTATGCGTAAATACAAATACGCAAAATGCTTAGAATTCATTTATCCTCTTCTTAAATTCAATGTCAGATGTAACCTTAGTATAAGTTGGGCGTTCCATGCATAAGAAAAATTGAATTGGAAATCAGGAAACAATGAAAACAGAACAAAGACAATGGACCGCAGAGGGCGGATGGATGGAGCTTAAAACATCTGGAATTGGAGAAACAGCCAACCTCGTTTTGGTTTTTGGTTCTCGAAGTCTGTTGGAGGATTCAACTAAATTTGATGAGATAAAGCAATTTTATCCTTCTGCTCACATCGTATCGGCCAGCACCTCTGGAGAAATTTTAGAAGACTTAGTGTATGATGATTCTTTGGCTGTGACGGCTATTGAGTTTGAGAAAACTAAAATTCAAGTTGCATCTATGAACATTAATGATGCAAAGGATAGTTTTGAGGCGGGAGTTCAAATGGCTGGAAAACTAGCTGGCGAAGGTCTTTGTCATGTATTCCTTATTTCTGATGGATTACATGTGAATGGAAGCGAAATCGTTAAAGGCATAAATTCAGCATTGGATGTTAATGTGCCGTGTACTGGGGGTCTTGCCGGAGATGCTGCTAATTTTGAAAAAACCCTGGTTGGTTTAGATGGGGCACCAAAAGAGTACCAAATTGTAGCCGTTGGTTTTTACGGAGATAGCCTAGAAGTTGGTTACGGCTCTGTGGGGGGATGGGATAATTTTGGTGCTGAACGCCTGGTAACCCGATCTGAAGGAAACGTACTTTATGAATTGGATGGACAATCTGCACTTGATTTATACAAAATGTACCTAGGAGACAAGGCAGCTGAATTACCTGGTTCTGCATTATTGTTTCCACTCGGACTAAAATTCGATGAGGATTCTGATACTATTGTGAGAACGGTATTGGCTGTGGATGATGAAAAGAGCAGCATGACGTTTGCTGGAGATATTCCTGAAGGATGTTATGTAAGATTAATGAAAGCCAATTTTGATAAACTGATTGAAGGAGCTAATCTTGCTGCAGAACACACCACTCAAAAAGGTGGTGATTCTTCAGATAAGTTAGCGTTGCTAATTAGTTGTGTTGGCCGAAAGCTGATTTTAGGTCAGAGAATTGATGAAGAAGTTGAAGCCGTAATGGAAGTGCTAGGAGACGGTAGTACTATTACAGGTTTTTACTCTTACGGAGAAATTTCACCAGTTGTTGAATCAGCAAAATGTGAACTGCACAATCAGACAATGACTATAACTACGTTTGCCGAAGTTTAAAAAGTGTACGACAGTAAACTTCTTAATAGACAGATACGAAAGTACCTAAGAGGCGCCCCTATTCCACCGGAGATAGAGGGCCTTTTGGGCATTATAAACGATGCTTACAATCACTACGAGTCTAACCTTGTTTTATTACAACGTGCGTTGGAGTTAAGTTCAGTCGAACTCAATCAAGCGAAAAATAAAATTAGCAGAGCCTTGGAGGAACTGCATGTAAAGAATGAAGACCTCCTAAGTAGTATTCACTATGCCAAGTTAATTCAAAACGCAATTTTACCTTCTGAAGAGCGGTTTAGAAAAATATTGCCAAACTCATTTGTGTTACATCGCTCTCGCGATATTGTAAGCGGAGATTTTTACTGGCTTCAAGAATATGACAATAAGATTTTAATAGCCGCAGTTGATTGTACGGGTCATGGCGTTCCTGGTGCCTTCATGTCTATTATTGGTAATAATGCCTTGAATGCCGCTGTTAGAGAAGATGAACTTACCACACCTTCTCTGGTTCTTGATAGCCTAAACAGAGGAGTTAGTAGTACGCTTACTTTACAGGCCGACATTAATGATGTGGGAATTAAAGACGGAATGGACATAGCTCTAGTTAGTATAGACTATGTAAATATGAAGGTGCAATATGCAGGAGCATATAACCCGTTATACATTATCAGAGATGGTCACCTTATTGAGACCAAGGCGGATAAATTTCCAATTGGCCTTTCTATTGATGATCAATTGAGATTGTTTACCAATCACACCTTTGACTTAATTGAAGGGGACATGATTTATATTTTTTCTGATGGTTATCCAGATCAATTTGGTGGACCAATGGGAAAGAAGTTTAAGTATGATCAGTTCCGCAAGATGTTGATGGACATTCATCTATTAAGTCCAAGAAAACAGTTCAAGGAACTAAGTTCAAGATTTGACGATTGGATGGGAGACTTAGTACAGTTGGATGATGTACTCATTATTGGAATAAGAGTTTAACGGAACCTTACCGATACCCTCCTAATCTTAACTTCTTGCCCTTCTGGTAGCCACGGATAAATTTTCAAAATATCTTGGTCTGTTTTTGGCTCCTTCAGTTGATAATGAAAAACACCCCAAAGCGGCCCTCCAGGTTCATATTGCTTGTCGAATTCATCTGATTCCCAAGCGTAACCGCCTTCTTCATTAACCTGTTCGTAAACCATTTGTAGCTTGGTGCCGTTCTCCAATCCCGAACATTCTATCAGAACAATAACTTCTCTTATACTATCATTATAAAGGGCCGATACGTTAGTGGTGAGAGTAGGTCCGTATGGATTGTTAGAAGAAATGTTAATCCATTTACTGCCAATTGAATCAGATTCAATCGCGTCTGGATTAAAGTTCCATTTTTCAGTCTTCTCAAATTCAAAAATTTCCCTGAAGATTGACGGGGTTCCAACTCTAAACTGCACAGCTCCAGAATTAAAGTAAGTTGCTCTTTCAATAACATCAGGAAACTTCATTCTAATAATCTCCTCCACTTCTGGCGATTGATTCACCGTTGACCATCCGTAAATCAAAGTTTCTTTTTCCGAATTAGACACTATTGATTTCAGTTTAGCCAAGCTTTTTTCATCTGTAGTTCGATACAAGTCCAGTTGCATAGGTGCCAATCGGTCAGTGTAATAATGAAGGTAAAACGGATAATTAAAGTCCCCAATTAAGATCGAATTTCCACCAGACTCACCGTGCCACTTCACCATATGCTGGGCTATTTCTTTGAAGACTCCAAAATGATTTGTCGAGTAAAACTTCTTTTCAATTATAGTACTAGCACAAATAATTAGCGAAATAAGTCCAATCGAAATTTTGGTCAGCAATGGTTTAGAATCACCCCATCCTGAAAAAATAAAAACAAGTAGAAAAGGAAATGAAAAAAGTAAAGTGCTGTGCTGCATAACGGGGTTAACCCATTTTGAATAACCAAAACCAACTAGAAAAGGAGCGGCAAAAAGAATAAGTGGCAATCCCTGATTGACAAACGTCTTTTTCGGATTGAATAGGGCATAACCTAAAACACCCAAACTAAGGACAGAGGCTAGTACCAACTTTGAGTTATTGAACACGTATTCTATATGTTCCAAAAGCCACCCATTGCTCGGTGGGCCAAGCCACTGACCAACTCCGCCCAAACTTAATTGATGCAGGAAAATTGGGATGTACGGAACGTAAAGGATGAAACCCAATGATAGGGCGAGTATATAATACTTCAAGGTTTTGCCTGTCAGCAGAAACGTTCCTGAAATGGCTATTACAGCAGCTGTTAGCGCGCTGAAATAGTGGCTATATCCACACAATGCTAAGCTTAAGGCCAATAGGAAATAGTGTTTTCCCTCATGTTCGTTTTTTACAATTCGAATGAAATAGTAGGCAGCCATAAGCGTGAAAAGCATACCTAGCGCATATGGTCTTGCAATTCTAGAATACAGAATTGGAAACGAAAGTGTGGCAAAAACAGCAGCCGATAGAAGTCCGGCAGACGCGCTAATCCATTGCTTGCCTAATCGGAACATATAAAATACAGCTGCAATTCCCGCCAACACAAACGGAAAGCGAACTACGGCAACGCTGTTTCCGAAAAATTTGGTGGTGTAATAGAGAATAACCTGAGCAGCTGCTGGGTGTCCATCAATTTTCACTCCTTGATGGATAAGGTCTGAAAACGAACTAAAGTTTAATCTGGCAAGAGCGCTTAACTCATCATTCGAGAGGGAGAAATCCCAATAATTGAAGATGCGCAAAGCGGCACCCAGTAACAGGATGGCAGAAATAACGACCTTTTCGGTCGATTTAGCCATTGGATATCTGACGGAGTCGTTCAAACAGGATTATGCCAGTTGCAACTGACACATTTAGTGAGCCTGTACTACCGGCCATGGGAATATTTGCGTGAATGTCTGCCAACTCTAAAAGTCCATCTCCAATTCCATCTTCCTCCGAACCCATTATGACAACCATCGGCCCCGTCAAATTTGAATCGTGCATTGACTTATCTCCTTTCTCGGTTACGGCAACTAACTGAAGCCCGCTTTCTTTCATGTTTCTTACTTCAGAAAGAATATGACCAGTGCGGCAAATAGGAATGTTAAAGATTGCACCTGCCGAACTTTTAACTGCAAATGAGTTAATCTGTGCACTTCCTTTGGTTGGAATAAGTATGGCATGAACACCAGCGCATTCTGCAGATCTACAAATTGCCCCGAAATTTCCTACGTCAGACACTCTATCCAAAACAAGAATCAACGGAACTTCGCCTCGCTCATATACACGCTTTAACTCTTCTTCAATGTTCGAATACTCAATAGGAGAGAGGAGCGCTACTACGCCTTGGTGGTTTTTCCTCGTAAGACGATTCAATTTTTCTTGAGGCACTTCTTGAAAAGGAACTCTTCTTCCTTTCAAAGTCCTTTTGATTCCAGCTAAGGCTTCATTACTAACTCCTTTTTTTAGATAAACCTTCTCAATTTCTTTTCCAGAATCTAATGCTTCAATTACTGGGTGAATTCCGAAAATTATGTTCTGATCTGTTTCTTGCTGGCGCATGCTCTATCTTAATAAGGCTGCGAAGATACTAAGTTAGATTGCGGAACCAGTCTGCAGTTTATCAGATGAAACAACTATTTCTCGCCAAGCGGTAATAGAATCGCGCTACAATTTTTTACATAAATTAGATAGAACAATCCAACCCTAATCAATGATGAAAAATTACTTAGAATTTAAAATGCTGAAAGGCGCATGGACGCTTTTCTTCCTATTAACAGGAGCAGTTCTGTATGCACAGGATATTACTTTGTCTGGGCCAGTTGGCTGTGGTTCTGTTGGCAGCTCAGGTACATGGTCAGTACCCTCTGTGATGTTACATCTATTACTGTAGAAGTATATGGTGGCGGTGGTGGTGCTGGTGGTGGAGGTGGTGGTAGTAGTGGTGGTTTATTTAGCACGAAAGGTGGCGGTGGCGCAGGCGGTGGTGGTTATTCCACAATAACCATTAATGTTACTCCTGGCTCAACATTTTCTTACAGTGCTGCTCCGGGTGGATGTGGCGGAGATAATGGGAGTGATTTTAATGATGGCGATAGCGGAAGTGCAGGAGGAACTACTAGTTTCTCAGGTATGGATGATATAGGAAATAGTATAGCCATTACAGCCAATGGGGGTAGTGGTGGTCAGGAAGGTGAATCTGGGGGTGATCCAGGCGATGGCGGTGCTGGGGGTTCTGCGAGTGGAGGGTCAACTAATACTCCTGGCGGTTCTGGTAACAATGGCAGCGGAGGAAGTGGCGGTGCTGGTGGTGCTGGAGCAGGACCAAGTGGCGGTCTTGGTGGAACACCTAATAGTGGGGCTGGTGCTTCTTATGGAGGTGGCGGTGCCGGAGGTGGTAATTCTGATGGAGGCAACGGTGGTGCAGGTGGTATTCTGATAACCTATGTTACTCAAGGCTCATTTACTCCTGAAATATTAACAGCCTCGGCTTCTTGTTCAGCTGATGGAAGCGCTACAATAAGCAACTATAATTCTGCTGCCGCTTACTCGTTTACTCCATCAGGACCATCAGTTGGTGGCGGGGGATTAATATCTGGTATGGTTGCCGGAACGAGCTACACCACGATATCTACGATAGGTGCCTGTGTATCTCCCGCAAGCCTAGCATTTAGCACTGAAGTGCAACTTGCACAACCAATTATCAGTGTAGAAGGCATACTCGAATACTGTTCTGGCAGTTCTACAACAATTACGGCAAGTGGAGGGCAAAGTTATGTTTGGGATGACCCGTCAAACACAAATACAGCTGAATTGTCAATAACTGAGGGTACATATACCGTAATAGGTACAGGAGCTAGCGGCTGTACTGGTACAGCTACGGTTGTGGTAGTGGAGGTTTTAAGCCCAACTGTTGACCTTGGCCCAGATCAGGAGATATGCGGTCAAGCATTGGTAAGTCTTGATGCAGGTGCGGGAGCAACTTCTTACAACTGGTCTAGTGGAGATAATTCTCAAAATGTTGAACTAGGACCGGGAACACATTGGGTTGAAGTAAGTAACGGAGCATGCACAGTTTCAGATACAATTGTGGTTATCGAAAACCCATATCCTGCACCACAAATAGCACCTTCTGGTAGTCAGACCATTTGCAATGGAGGAACGTTAACGCTTGATGCTGGAAGTGGCTATGCTAGCTACATTTGGGAGCCAAACGGGGAGCAAACCCAGACGATTTCGATATCTGAAACAGGAAGTTATTCAGCATATGTAACTGATACGCTGGGTTGTGACGGTTATTCTGATACCATTATGGTAACCATCCAGAATTTAGCGGATGTGGTTATTATCGCTGACGGCCCACCAGAAATTTGCGAGGGGCAAAGTTTGACACTGGATGCAGGTAGCGGTTACGATACGTATTTATGGTCTAATGGTGATGCAACGCAAACCACAACCGTTGCTGAAGGAGATTATTGGGTAACAGGTACGCTAGGAGGCTGCTCATTTGCTTCGGACACATTTACCGTATCAATTTCTGCCATCGTTTTTGAAATTGTGGAAAGTGGATCAGTTTTATCCGTTCCTGGAACGTATAGTTCTTATCAATGGTTCCTCAATGGAAATCCAATTCCGGGTGCTACAGGAGCGACTTACAACACAACAACCAGTGGTAATTACACTGTTCAAGTTACAGATGCAAACGGTTGCACTGGTCTGTCTTATATACTAGAATACACGCTACCTGGTGCGGTGAATGAACTTGAAGCCAATTTGCCGTTTGTGGTGTATCCTAATCCAAGTAATGGTCATTTTCAACTTGAAATGGACATGAATGGACCATTTACTATTGAAGTGCTAAATGCAGTTGGCCAAATGGTTTATGTAGATAAGACGGAGAACGGAAATCGGTCATTTGTTAATCTTGAAACGACCGGAATCTACTTGATTCATGTAACGATTGAAGACAAATCTTATTACAAACGGATTGTAGTTGAGTAAGCATAAATTAGGCTTGCAGTCGTTTAGTTACCAGCTGGTTTAAATGGTAGAATAAACTTGGTGGACTGAATTTTCGCCAATTAGTATCTTGAAACGAACCGCCCAAATTGATGTAATAATCGATTTGGGCGTTTTGCATTTCGGCAATCACATGATCTCTAAAGTTTAAGCCTATAATCCACCCTTCTTCAATGTCATCAAACCATTCTGCATAATACTCGTCATCAGAATAATGGAAGTTGAGCACATTCTCACCAATAAGTGCGAATTTATTAATACCCTCAGCCATCAACAGTTCAACGATGTCTCGCTTCAATGTCATGATGTCGTTGTGCAAAAGATCATTCCATTCTCCAATAAGTTCTATTACAGAGAAACCAATTTCGTAATCGACATAAAGGATTTTGATGAAAAGGGTAGGAGAGCCCATGTTATCCCATTGAGGGTGGAGTACATGGTCGTAAAGGTGGTCTGTAAACTCGAACTCACTGTACTCGCGATTGAAAAAGGGAGAACGAGAATCTTCCGCTGCAGTGTATAAATCTGCCCAGCTAAAAAATGGTTCAATAGAATGCATGCAGTTTCACCAAAGACCTAATTTGATTTTTTGAACGCCTCAACAGAACCCCTAACACTTCCGTGCTCAGAAAGCAGTTCATCTGCCGTGTCGTAATCTGCACCTGTTTCTTCCATTATCATTCTGATGCCTCGGTCAACTAGCTTATTATTGCTCAATTGCATGTCAACCATTTTGTTTCCCACCACATGGCCAAGTTTAATCATGGTAGTCGTGGTAATCATATTTAGAATTAGCTTTTGAGCGGTACCTGCTTTCATCCGAGTACTTCCGGTTACAAATTCAGGACCGACCACCGCAGCAATTGGAAAATCAGCGACCTCAGCCATGGCTGAACTTGGATTACAGGCAATACAACCTGTTGAGATTCCATTTTTTTGACACTCATCTAACGCTGAAATAACATAGGGAGCTGTGCCAGATGCGCTTATTCCGACCACCACGTCTTTCTTGCTCACGTTGTATTCCTGCAGGTCTTTCCAGCCTTGGGTTGTGCTGTCTTCTGCAAATTCAACGGCCTTTAAAATGGCCGAATTACCACCTGCAATTATGCCAACCACCAAACCATGAGGTACTCCATAGGTGGGTGGGCATTCCGATGCATCAACGATACCCAATCGACCGCTCGTACCGGCACCTAAGTAGAATAAACGTCCTCCATTACCCAATCTTTCTACTACGATGTTTATCAATGCCTCAATTTGAGACAAGGCTTTTTCGATGGCGTGTGGAACGGTTTTGTCTTCGTTGTTAATATTGGAAAGTAATTCTCCAACCGACATCTTCTCAAGATTGTTGTAGTTAGATGCCGATTCCGTTATGCGGTTGTCCATAACCTATCCGAAAATATCTGGGAATTTTGACGGATTTACCTCCATCATAAGCTTGTAAGCGGCCTCTACCATGTCTTCTATGCCTGGCTTGCTAAAGTAATCTCCATCTGTGCCATAGGCAGTTCTGTGCGCCTGTGCGGTTAGTGTTTTTGGTTCACTGTCCAAATGAAAATACCCACTTTGCTCTTCTACCACCTTTTGTAAAATGTAGGCCGATGCACCTCCAGGTACGTCTTCATCAATTACCAAAAGCCTATTAGTCTTTTTAATCGATTTAACAATTGAATGGTTAAGGTCGAATGGAAGCAAAGTCTGTACATCAATCAACTCGGCAGAAATTCCAATTGAATCAAGCTCTGCACAAGCTTTTATAGCAAGATTTACGCACGATCCGTAAGTCACAATTGTAAGGTCAGTTCCTTGGATAAGGGTTTCAGGAACACCAAGTGGCGTTTTTATTTCGCCAAGATTTGCTGGCAACCTCTCCTTAGTTCTATATCCGTTTAGAGGCTCTATTACCAAACCCGGATCGTCAGATGCAAGTAAGGTATTGTAGAAACCGGCTGCTTGAGTCATGTTTCTAGGAACGCATATGTGAATTCCTCTGAGTGCGTTAATGATCATTCCCATAGGCGAACCTGCATGCCAAATTCCTTCTAAACGGTGGCCTCTTGTTCTAATAATAAGCGGGCATTTCTGACCGCCTTTGGTTCTGTATTGCAGCGAAGCTAGGTCATCGCTAAGCGGCTGCAAACCGTAGAGTAAATAATCTAAGTATTGTATTTCGGCAATTGGTCTTAGGCCGCGAAGAGCCATTCCAATTCCTTGTCCCATTATACTTGCTTCACGAATGCCTACATCGAATATTCGATTATCTCCGTGCTTTTTTTGAAGCCCTTCAAATCCTTGGTTTACACCTCCAATCCCGCCTAAATCTTCTCCAAATGCAACAGCCTCTGGACGAGATGAAAAAATGTTGTCAAAATTGTTCAGCAGAATTTCTCTACCGTCCAAACTTGGGCTATCATCAGTGTATTCTGGTGCAACTGCATCAATTTTAGTAGCGCTATTTGGCGTGTTGCTGTGCAGGAAACTGTTGTATCTGTCTCCATTAAGAGTTTTCTGTTCTTTTAGCCAGTTTAGAATGGTATCTCTCTTGGTACTTTCAGAATCTTTAAGTTGAAGAAGGCCTTTTCTGGCAGCACTAACTACGTCTTTTCTGCTAGGGGCAAAACCAGTATTAAGACTTGCAGAAAGTTCATTTAAACCAGCATCATTAAGCAAACCAGTTACTGTGTCTCTTTCGGCTTCAATCTCTGAGATGAATGCTTGCCATGCTGCATTTTTCTGATCTCGAACAGACTTTTTGGCTTCATCAACAATAGCATCGCATTGCTCGTTAGTGGCAATTCCGTTGTCAATAATGAATTCTCTAAGTTTCTTAATACAATCAAAATCTACCTCCCATGTCAATCGCTCTTTGCTCTTATAGCGTTCGTGAGAACCAGATGTAGAATGACCTTGTGGCTGAGTAACTTCTTCAACGTGAATAAGAACTGGAGTTTGCTCTGTACGGCAAATTTCAATTGCTTCTTGGTAGGTTTTTACCAAGTGAGCGTAATCCCAACCTTTTGTTTTAAAGATTCGGATTCCTTTTTTGTCTCCCTCTGTTTCAAAACCTTTTAAAGCTTCGGAAATACTCTCCTTAACTGTCTGAAATTTCTTTGGAACCGAAATTCCGTATCCGTCATCCCAAATAGAAATTGCAAGTGGTACTTGGGTTACCGCGGCAGCATTCATTGTTTCCCAAAAATGACCTTCTGATGTACTTGCATCTCCTATGGTTCCAAATGCAACTTCATTTCCTTTGTCAGTAAACTGGCTGAATTGATGCAGGTTTTTGTTTTCCCTATACAGTTTTGACGCGTGCGCCAAACCCAAAAGTCTAGGAATCTGACCAGCAGTAGGCGAGAGGTCTGATGCGCTGTTTTTCTGCTCCATCAGATTTCTCCAAGACCCATCTTCATTAATAGAGCGTGTAGAGAAATGACCGTTCATTGAACGTCCAGCAGATGATGGGTCGGCATCTAAACTTGGATGAGCGTATAACTGTGCGAAGAACTCTTGAACGGTTAAAAGCCCAGAGGCCATCATAAAAGTCTGGTCTCTGTAATACCCAGAACGGAAATCGCCATTTCTGAATGCCTTGGCCATCGCAATTTGGGCTACTTCTTTTCCGTCTCCGAAAATTCCAAATTTGGCTTTTCCGGTGAGCACCTCTTTTCTTCCAGTTAAACTGGCTTGTCTACTTTCGTTGGCCAGTCGGAAATCGTTCAAAACCTCCGTATGAAATTCTTCTTTTTTCAATGTCTTTTCTGAACCCTTTTTTACCACTTCTTCTGCCATATTCCGTCTCCTTATTAGGGGGCACGAATATACAAAAAGGCCGCTGCTATGGTGAGCGAGCGGCCTTCAATTAAGTTCAGGCTATCTACAGTTTTACAAATCTACCCTGCGAAATTCCTGTGGATGAATAAACCGATATAAAGTAGGTGCCCGTAGATAGCGAGCTTACATCTAGGATGTGCTGACTTAATCCTCCGTTTGATATTTGCTTGGTGAGAACGGTTTGACCAGTTCCATTTACGACTGTAATTTCTGAGTTTCCTGAGCTTTTGTTGGGTAATAGAAAAGTCAGTTCATTTGATGTTGGGTTCGGATATGCGGTCAAGGATTCAGCTGTTTTCAAAGGTTCTTTTACCCCTAAAGTCCCTTGTGGATTGTAGATTGACAACCCATCATTGCCAGAGCCAACCCAAAGATTTCCGTTTAGGTCAAGGGCCAAACTTCTCACATTATTGGAAGGCAAACTTGAGTTTTGAGATGTTACCATACTGAAATCACTTCCGTTGAATTTGAGAATACCTCCATCTGTTGCGAAATATAGCTTTCCGGCTGATTCTATCACTCCACCATAAATTGTATGAAAACTGTAGCCGATGTTTTCCGCATTGTATACATCCCAATGTCCGCCCGGAGTTTTACGAACTACGCCATCTTCAGTTCCAAACCAAGCAATATGGTTTTGGTCAAAATTAATGCTCCTAACATGGTTGTGTGGTAATTCGCTGTTGGAAGTGTTGTAGGTAGTCCAACCAAGCCCATTAAATTTAGACACGCCTCCGTTGAATGTTCCAACCCAAATAACACCTAATTCGTCTATTTCCACCGTAAACACACCATCTGATGGTAGGTCGGAATTGTCCGTGTTATACACAGTCCAGTTGTTTCCGTTTTTGGCCGCTATCCCGTTTCCCCAAGTGCCAATCCATATGTTGCCTTCAGAATCTGAAGCTACTGAACGAATATAATCCGATGGTATGTTGGAATTGGATGTACTATGAGTTTGCCAACCATCGGTACTGATTTCCAATAGCCCCTTATCTGTTGCAACCCAAATTTTACCAGTGTTGTCTTTGTGAATATCACGTATGTTATTATCAGGCAATTCGGAGGTTTCACTATCGTATATAAACCAGTCCGACCCGTCAAAAAATGCTAGACCATTATCGGTTCCAACCCAAGTGCCCTCATCGTCTGAAAGTATTGTAGAAACGTAGTTTGATGGAAGGGGGGAATTGTCTTGGTCATAATGCATCCAACTAGCGGCATCTGCGCTATTGAAAAATGAAACTGATACTGCAAAAATGGCGGTAAGAAATGCGGCTTTCATGGTTATTTGTTTAGTTGATTATTACAGTACTAATGTCTACGAATCATTTGTTAAAAACCGCTAATCGATGTTAACCAAATACAAGAACTGTTAAAATATAACTAACTGATTATCAGTTATATAAAACAAAAATAGCGGCTCTAAGACCGCTATTTTAAAACTGGTAGAAATACGTTTACCCTGGGTAGGAAACGGTAACCTGTTTAAAGGTTGTTGGGGTAACCCAATAGGTGGCGTTGATTACTCGTTTTAGCAGAATTTCTCGAGGAGCAACTGAAGCCTCCTCATCGTCTAAACTTTCAGCTTCTCGCTCTATTTCGCCTTCAATTTTCTCTAGCTCTTGTTGGCGTTTCTCCATCTCTCTTTCAAGTCTTTCTTGCTCATTTTCAAGAGCCCTTTGCCTGTCTTCCAATTCCATTTTCAAAACCTCTGTTTTTTCAATTTCATCTTCTTCTTTTACAAGCCCTTTGCAATCCACGCAAGCCAGACCTTCAGGTGTCATTTCCCATCTTCTGTTTAGCATTTTACGGTCAAGAGTTCCGGTAACATTGGTGATGTCATAAATGATGCTACCCATTTCAGTACTCAAATAGACCGTGTAACCCACTGGTAGTTGAAGCTCTAGTTTCACTTCTTGAGTTCTCCAGAGTTCGTCTTCAGGTATTGCGAAGTATCCGTTGAAAAGCAATGCTGTATCTGATACAATAAAACCATAGTCAATTTTATTGGCCCGCTCCATTGCATCTTGCTTTTTCTTAGCCCTTGCTAAACGCTTAATTACCAACTTCGGACCTCCAGTTTTTGCCATTGTAATATTCAATTCTGGCTTTCCGTACAACTTAGCCGAGTTACCAGCCGATAATAGATTTAGGTTGAAAATATCAGCTTCAACATTTGGTTCATCATCTCCTAATTCGTGGTTAAGTGCAAGGTTTATTGTTTGATCTTGGCTAGTAGAAAGATGTAGCTCAGTGGTTTCGGTTTTGCTCCCTTCGGATGAGAAGTCTGTTGCCACAATCATTCCTATTGCAAATGACATGAAAATACCGACTATCCAAAGTCCGAGTAAAGAGAATGCAATTCCCTTAGTTTTCGACCCCAAATTGAATAACAAGCGAGCGCCAAATAAAGCCATGGCGAGCATCGGAATTCCGCAAACGAGTATTCCGGTAACCATAATCCAGGTCATCATGCCAGAACCGCCCACCAAATTGCTTAGGATTTCCTGAACATCTAGCATGCTCATTACTCCATCGCTATTAAGACTGATTACCGCTGGTAAACCGAACGGAATACTCATTAGTGAAATGATTCCAACTATCCCACCTACAAGGAAGGAAAACCCAATAATCTTGGTGAAAAACTTGATTAATAGTAGAAGGACATTCCCTAATAAGGTTACGATTCGATGCACTGCATTTCCAACTTTTCTACCTGGACCTGAGTTGCCATGAAGATTATTCCATTTACCGGTGACCGAGTCCATCTCTTCATGAATTCGCTTTTCTATATTGGAAACGGTCACGCGCTCTCCCCGCATTTGCAGTTTATCGGCTGTAGTTTTTGCTTGCGGAATGATTATCCACAGGATAAAATAGAGTAGGCCCCCCGTACCGAAGAAGAAGAACGAAATGACCAACGCCAATCTCAGCCAAATTGGATCATCCAAGCCTAAATAGTTACTAATACCTGCGCAAACACCACCAGCAACTTGGTTGTCTGGGTCTCTAAAAAGACGTTTAGGTCCTGTTGTTTTACTTTCTGATTTCTGATTGGTCCAAGATGCATTGTCTGCGTCATCTTCTATGAATGCTTCTGGCTGACCCATTATTTGAATCACATGATTCACGTCTTCCATGGTTACAACCTGCTTCATATCGCCAACGCGTTCTTGAAGCATTTCTGCAAGACGTGCCTCTATGTCGGCTATGATTTCGTCTTTACCCTGCGAGTTTGTGAAATAGCTTCTAATGGTATTCAGATACGCATCGAGCTTATCGAAGGCGTTTTCATCAATATGAAAAACGTAGCCTGCTATATTGCTAGTTATCGTCTTATTCATTTTTTCTTGGTTTTAGAGGTGGTGTGGCTTACGGCATCAACAAGTTCTTGCCAGGTAGAGTCCATTTCAATTAGAAATTTCTGACCCATTTCAGTCAGTCCGTAGTATTTACGTGGAGGTCCGCTGGTACTTTCTTCCCAGCGATAATTGAGCAGCCCATCGTTTTTGAGCCGCGTTAGAAGAGGGTAGAGCGTGCCTTCAACCACAATCAGTTTGGCGTCTTTAAGTGTTTGCAAAATGTCTGATGCGTACACTTCATCCTTACTGATGATGGAGAGAATGCAGTACTCGAGAACTCCTTTTCTCATCTGCGATTTTACTCTCTCAATGTTCATGTTATTTATCTTTTATAATACCTTGTAATGCAAAGTACTGGGACAAATGTATATTATTAATATGGTACTATGCAAAACATAGTACCATAAAAAACGTAACTAACTGATAGTCAGGAAGAAAAAATTACCACATCTCGAATAAATTGCATTAACATGCATTTTTATTTCGGTTATTATCAATGAATTTGTCCTGTAAAACCTTGATTTATTGGCAAAATGAAGAGTTTTAAGTGTTACGACAAGCCTTCATGCATCATTGGCTTTCAAAGAATATCTTCGTGCATGCGCTACACCAAAAAGGAGATTATTGAGCAACTTGATAGGCAAACCAAAGAATTGGTAGGGTGGTACATAAATCGTCCGATTCAATCCATGGAAAATGGACCTGAAGGTGCTTGGACGGCAGGACAGCATTTGTTACACATGATTAAGAGCACAAAGCCGTTGGCAGTAGGTGCTGGTTACCCACGGTTATTGCTTAGATGGAAGTTTGGAAAAGTGAAATCACCAAGTTTAGACTACCATGCATTGATTGAAAAATATACAGATGCTCTAGCTGCGGGAGGGCAAGCAACAGGAGTTTTTGTGCCAAGAGTTGTAAGAAAAGATGAGCGAGAAGTATTGGTAAATCGCTTTAAATCGGAAATGGGAATTTTGGTTAATAACCTTCATAAATGGTCAGAATCTAACTTAGATAATACGGCTGTTCCTCATCCACTAATTGGCAAACTGACCTTTAGAGAAATGCTGTATTTCACCATCTATCATATTGAACATCATCTCAGAATTTTGAATGAGCGATACAAATAGCATGAGATTTCAATCGGCAACTTATATTCTCCTTTGCATTTTGCTTTCGGGCTGCACCTTAATGAGAGGCGTTTTTCTGGGCTTCCCGGATCATAATGATATTCATAGGTTTCCATCCTCTACAATAGCTGCAGGGACTGATTGTTTTGAGTTTGAAGATGACACTAAGACAGTTGCTTTAAACATGAAGGTGACGGATTGGAGTAGTGGTAGTCCTTATTTCGTTACACTCAATGAATTAAACGAATCGAGACCGGTTCGGAGTATGCTCATTATCAGAAACGATACCCTGCTCTATGAATATTACGGACAGAATACGTCTGCATCAGACGTCAATCCTTCTTATTCAGTAGCAAAGTCGTTTACGTCTGCATTAGTTGGAATTGCAATTAATGAAGGCAAGATTAAGAACGTAAACGATAAAGTGATTGATTATATACCAGAGCTGATAGGCATTGCGATGTCTGAAAAACTGGAAATTGAACACCTACTCAATATGACTTCCGGTATCAAGTTGAAATTGATGACCGATGCTCAGTTATACTATGGCAATGATGTTACCAAAGCACTCAGAAGCGTTGAGTTTGCTCACCAGCCAGGCACTTACCAAGAATATATCAATTTGGATGTACAGCTTTTAGGATTAATTCTTCATCGCGCTACTGGTAAAAAGCCTTCTGAATACCTAACTGAGAAAATCTGGAAACCGATTGATATGTGTTCGGATGCTATTTGGACTACGGATAAAAAGGGAGCGGACAAAACCTTTTGCTGCATGGGTGCAACAGCTTTAGATTATGCCAAATTTGGTCGGCTATTTCTCAATAATGGAAATTGGAATGGAAATCAGATTGTACCAATTGATTGGGTTGAAAAATCGGTGAGTAGAGACACTGCAAACGGAAGCAGTTTCGGATACAATTACAATTGGCACATTGGCGAGAAAGCCTACGGAGATTACATGGCTGATGGCATGTACAAACAACATATTTACGTTCATCCTTCCAAGAAAATCATCATTGTATTAATGGCAAACAAGGATGATAAAGTAGCTGCTGAGCGTGTTAGGTGGCGCCATGTGTTCAGGCAAATTGTAGATCAGTTGTAAAAAAAAAGAAGCCGCTCCACCTGTGACGGGTTTCTGCGGCTCCTAAAGCTTGTCAACAGTTCACCATAAACTGAAGACACTGCAAAGGTACGAACAAGATTGCCGATGTACGTCTAAAATCATTTTCCCTTTCGCAATGGAAGTAACAATCCAGACAAATCGAACTCTCTTTTTTTGGTGTTAAAAATGCCGCTATCGGTTGCCATTACATCACTTACAGAACAGAAGCTCGTTGGAATATGCTGCTTCACCATGGCAGTTATTTCACGGTTATTCTGACGATTAAGAATGAGAAAAATCTGTTTCACAGGACCTTGAGCGCCCATGCCGTCAAACACTGTAAATCCTTGGTTAATCTTTTTTAGCGCTTCCAAAAATGCGTCAATAGGCTGAGAAGTGATTATTCGAAGTTGATGCTTTCCCAGAGCAAGTTTGTCTTCAATTTTGAAGCCAATCATGCTGCCAACAGTAAAGCCTAGTGCCCAAGCAAGGTAACCGGCCCAGTTGTTTAGGTTTTGAATAATTTGACCGATTGCAATAACCCAAAGCAATACTTCCACAAAACCGACCATCCGAACCGCTTTTCGATTTCCTCGGCTAATCATCACAATCCGCAGTGTCCCTAAACTCGTGTCAACAACACGCGCTAAGAATATGAGCAATGGAACGCCTATGTAATTGTAATAGTCGAAATTCTCAATCATCGAGAAGATGCTCATCTACGAATTCACGCACACAGGCGTCTCCGCCATTTCTATTCAGCACTACGTTGGCTTTAAGTTTAATGGCTTCAACTGCATCTGCAGGGCATCCTGAAAATGCAACGACATCCATTACCTTCAAATCGTTGATGTCGTCTCCAACATAGGCTACGTTTTCCATGGTAAAGCCAAGCTCAGCGCACCATTCGTTTAACACGTCAATTTTTGGTCTCGAACCAACATAAACACAATCAACGCCCAAAGTCTTTGCTCGATTCTGAATGATATGTTCGGTGCTTCCTGAACTTAGGAAAGCCACTTTTATTCCTTTTTCCTGAACAATCTTGATTGCCATTCCATCCTTTGTATTGAATTTCTTGAACTGATCTCCAGATTCAGTGTAATACATGCCACCATCGGTCATTACACCATCTACATCAAGCACTAAAAATTTAATGTTGTGCGTAGCTAAGGATTCAAATGCGTCTTGACTCATGACTAAATAATTTTTCTTCCAATTGCATTTGCAATTGGGTGGAGAGTAGCTAGCAAATCTCTAAACTCATCATGGTTCAGTTGCTGCGAGGCATCGCTTTTGGCAATCTTTGGGTTTGGATGAACTTCCACAATCAAACCATCCACGCCCATAGCCACACAGGCTCTGCTCAAATCAGCAACACCATACGCGTAACCCATTGCGTGCGATGGGTCTAGTACAACTGGCAAATTGGTGTGTTCCTTCAGATAGGCAACACCACAAAGGTCAAGGGTAAACCTAGTCTTGGTTTCAAAGGTTCTTATTCCTCTTTCGCAAAGCATCACGTTTTGGTTTCCGCCTGATAAAATAAACTCTGCGGCCTGCACAAATTCTTGCAGGGTAGTGCCAAAACCTCGTTTCAGTAGAACTGGTTGTTTGGCCTTACCACACTTCTTAAGAATGCCATGGTCATACATCGATTTAGCACCAATTTGAATAATATCTGCGTACTCAATAATGTCATCCACTTGCGTGGCGTCTCGAACCTCCGTTATAATGCTCAAACCATATTTGTCTCGCATTTTGGCAAGTAGTTTTAAGCCTTCTAAACCTAAACCTTGAAAGCTATATGGCGATGTTCTAGGTTTATAAGCTCCAGCACGAAGGATGTTTACTCCTAGTTCTTTCATGAGGGAAGCAGATGATTTAATCTGTTCCTCGCTTTCTACCGAGCATGGTCCACCAATAACCATTGTGTTGTTTGTGCCTCCACCAATTTGAACGTTCCCAATTTGAATCTGCCGTGTTTCTGGCAAATACTTTCTACTGCCGAGTTGTAAGTCATTATCAAATGAGAAGAATTCGGCTGTGTAGCCTTCCAAAAACTGAGGTAATTCTTTCACCGAAGAACTATTGATAAGCACGTATTTAGCGCCATCAAAAATGCAGAAAGCTTCTGCCTGTACAGCTAACTCTTGCGCTTTGCTTTCTTCAATATTGTTCTTCAGATTAATGATCATGCTTCTCCTTTAATAAGGTCGTTAAATGTGAGAGAACCGGTTAGGATTCCGTTTGAATTGATTACCGGTAAAAAGTTAATTGGAATTGTTTGCTGCCGTATAAAGTGCAGCATTTCGGTAACTGTTAGGTCTTCCTTTAATACGATTGGATTCGAGTTGATGAGATTTTCAACTTTGATTTCAGATAGATTTTCGATGCTTTTTAGCATACCCTTTCTTACATCTGCATTGCTGATAATTCCATCTAAAACACCATTGAGCTGCACAATTGCCGTGAATGCCATTTTTGAGTCTTCAATACTTTGAAGAACAGATTTTAAATTGAGACCAGCTAGTGAAACCGAAGGAGTTTCATCAAGTAAATGCATAAAATCTGCAACTCGATAATGCGATTCAGTTTGAGCATTTTTCAAACCTAGAACAGCACTTCCTACCGTTTTTTGGGTAAATAAATAAGAGCCAGAAACAGCGCAATGAACACCTAAGTTTCTGAGTATGAAAGACACCTCTGCATTTACACCTCCATCTACATGAATCTGCTTATCAGGAAATTTCTTCCTGAATTCTCTTATACGTCTAAAATTTTCCTTATTGAATTCTCCACCACTTTTCCCCGGTGTTGTGGCCATTAATAGGACGAAATCGCACTCGTCAGAATACCTAGCAAATGCTTCCAAAGATGTGGCAGAAGTAAGTGCCAGCCCCAGTTTCTTAAAACCCGATTTTGGTAAGCTATCTCCATTCAAATTTTCGAATTGAAGCGTGAGGAAATCTACGGGGTTTTCGTCTAAATGTTGTTGGAATTTAGAGGGTGTAGAAGTTATGAGATGCAAATCGACTGGGAGCGCGGTAGTGGCTCTAATGCGTTTGATGTCTTCAAAAACTGATTCGTCATCAAGGCAATCAACATGCAGCATGTCAATGTGGTGCTCCTCCAAATCTCGAATTGTGGTCGACAATTCTTGCTTGGAATTTGAATAAATAGAGCCCGAGATTTTCATTGCTGCAAGGCCGCAAATATCGGATTATTTCTTGCCTCGTTTCTGAGGTACAATCTCTTCGGTTTTGCCTTGGTTGAGATGTTTTAAAGCAATATTTACAGGAATCCTTTTGCGCCTATTAAATGCCGTTACGAAAGCGTCAACCAAACCTGATTTCTGCAATTTATCTCGATAGGCTTGTGCTTCTTCATATGAATCGAATTTCCCAGCTGTAAGAATGGTAAGGTCGTTTTCGTGTACTTCTTTTAGCTTATCAACATCAAAATAAAGTTGCGTTAAATCTTTTGGTAGAGTTTCTGCAAAAGCCCCTATCTGAACTCGAAATTCAATTTTCCCCCTCAACTCAGCATTTATGCTGTAATCATTCAGCATAACCACCTCTTCGCCATAGCGTTTTGGTTGATTAATGTCTACGATAAACGCATCTGGATAGCCATTTGCTTGCACTTGCGCCAATAATTCTTCAGCCTGTGAGCGAAAAGAAAGGTTGCCAATTACGTACCGGTAAACCTTGTTTTCATCTTCATAAACACCAATATTTTTCAAGCCAGGGAAATCGCTAGTGTAGGTGGGAGTAATGGATGCTCCAACTTGCACCCCGTATAGAACAGAGGAAGTTGTGTAATTCACTTCTCGAGTTATTACATCTGGGTCTTCTGGTTGCATACTCACCAACCTATCTTTCAGATATTGAGAAGAATGTGTGTTGATGTAGCTACGCGTTTTAATCTCTTGCGCCATTCGCATTGGTTCATGGCATAATTCAATCCATTTCATTGCCTCGTTTGTGTAAAACGGATCGCCTTGAGAGTAGACTTGAACGAACTTGTTGTAACGGTCCATGGCTTGGTCGCAATCTTTTAATCTACTGTAACCAACCACCAAATAATACCAGCAATATTCGGGTTCACCCATTCCAGGGTCGATGTCTTGTGTGCTATAAAAAGCAGCAGCCTTCTCAAGGTATTTCACCGCCTCTTCAATGCGAATACCTTCTTTCATTAGGCACATACCGAGAAAGTAATTGTGCGGAGCTGCGGATGGATCCACTTTCATCAACCCTTCCAAAACAGGAATCGCATCTCTTGTTTTGTTTGAGGCAATAAGCAATTTGGCAGCATCTAATTCTGCGGTATCTGCAGCCAAACATTGTAGGCTAAAGAATGATGTAAATATGGCGAGTACGATAAGTCTAACTGTCTTCATCTGGAGTCATGTGTTTGTTCAGTTTTACGGATTTTTTCGGTTTGCGCAAGCGAATGTTTACCATTTCTACAAGTAGAGAGAAGGCTACAGCGAAGTAGATGTATCCTTTGGGTACATGGAATCCCATTGCATCTAGCATTAGCATAAACCCAATTAGAATAAGGAATGCGAGAGCAAGAATTTGAAGTGTTGGGCGTTCGTTAATGAATTTGCTGATGGCTCCCGAAAAGAGCATCATAACAATCATGGATAATACAACAGCCACAATCATAATTAAAACATGTTGCGTAAGTCCGATGGCGGTAAGGATAGAATCGAAACTAAAAACCATATCTAAAGCCACAATTTGGACCAGAGCACTTGATAGTGTTAGTGCTGCTTTATTGCCAGGTTCTCGATCCTCATTTTCTCCTTCTAGTTTATGGTGAATTTCGGAGGTGCTTTTTCCGAGTAAGAATAAACCGCCAGCCATGAGAATTAAGTCTCTGCCACTAACTGCATGGTCAAAAACATGAAATAAAGGGTCTGAAAAACCAATAATCCATGTAATTCCTAGCAAAAGACCAATCCTGAAGATTAAAGCCAAGCCCAAACCAATGTTTCTACCTTTTGCTTGTTGGTCAATTGGTAGTTTGTCGGTGACTATAGATATGAAGATAATATTGTCAATTCCAAGAACGATTTCAAGGAATGTGAGCGTAAGAAGTGCAATCCACGTTTCCGAGTGAAGAAAAATTTCCATGCAATGAAGGTATCTTGACTTTGAGCACAACTGATGTGCTAATCGTTTTGTTTGCTGACACTGCGATGTTAATTATCAACAGTGGCTCAAATTACCCTCATCGAATATTACCTTAATCCCCGATGAAAACCTTTATGGACGAGCTAGCAGCTGAGGTGCTGCGTGGAGATAAAACAGATTTCTCGGAATTGTGCATTGTGCTTCCGAACAGAAGAGCAGGAGTGTTTTTGAAAGATGCACTTTCAAAGGCTTCAAATAGGGCCATTTGGGCACCTAAAATCTTGTCTATTGAAGATTTTGTGTTTGAACTATCAGGTTCGGTTAAAATTGATAAAACCACCTTGCTTTTTGCCTTTTATGAGGTGTATAAAAAGCATGTAAAAGACCCTCAAGCTCTAGAATTGTTCGCCAATTGGGCTCCCACTTTTTTAGCTGATATAAATGAGGTTGATATTAACTTGGTGAATGCCGAAGACATTTTCAATCAGCTTTATTCTATTGAGCGTATCTCAAAGTGGAATCCGAGCGGAAAAACTATCACCGAGTTTCAGCAGAAGCACATAGATTTCGTTAAAACGTTTTACGATTTGTATAGTGCGGTCCGCACTAATCTCAACCAGCAAAACAAGGCATATCAAGGCATGGCATTTAGAAAAGTTGCCGAGAATGCTGTTTCTTATGTATCCGACTGCAGTTGGCAGCAAGTGTGGTTTGCTGGATTTAACGCGCTTACCGTTTCCGAAGAAGAAATAATGCAAGTGTTTGTTCGAGAGGAGCGGGGACGGGTGTTTTGGGATATGGACGAATTCTATACCAAAGACCCAATTCATGAAGCAGGGTTTTACGTGCGTAAATACTTGAATGCTCACGGTCGGTTTAAACTCAGCCAGCCATTCGAATGGAACAACAAGCATTTTACAGCCGAACCCAAAGAAATACATGTCATTTCTGCACAAAGAAATGTAGCACAGGCAGAAGCCGCAGCTTCTATTTTGAATGAGAAATGCAATAAATCAGGAAAGTCGACTCTGGAAAATACAGCTGTTGTATTGAATGATGAAAAACTGCTTTTGCCACTTCTAAATACCATGCCTGCCCAATTAAATGGAGTCAATATTACAATGGGGTATGGATTGCAGTATTCTCAGTCCGTTTCATTTGTAGAGAAGTTGTTTCGACTTCAATTGGGCAAAAATTCTGATGGCGCATTTTATCATAAAGATGTATTGTCCATTCTCGGAGATGGACTTTATCTATCGGTTCAGAAAAGGAACGTTGGGACAGTTCGTCAAATGCTGATTAAAGAGCAAAAAGCATATGTCAAACTAGAAGATTTTGAGGCAACGGATTTGGATAAAGTTCTGTTTGGTACAAAAGCCAATACTATTGCTGATTTTCTAGACTATTTGAAAAAAGTTTGTGTCAGTTTGAGAACGTCTTGGGCCGATAAATCGAATATTCTTGAATCGAAGTTTCTATCTCTTATTGAGCGAATGGTTTATCGCTTGTCAGATTTACATCATCAGTTTGGTGGAATTGAAACCCTTAAAACGTTACAAGTTTTTTGGAGACAATTGGTCAATCAACAAAACCTCGATTTTGTAGGTGAACCACTTGGAGGTTTGCAGATTATGGGAATGTTAGAAACTAGAAATCTAGATTTTGAGGAGGTGATTATTCTAGGAGTAAATGAAGGAAAACTGCCATCAAATGCACATTCTCCTTCCAATTTTACCTTTGATATTAGACGAGTATTTGGCTTGGCTTGCCAGAATGAGCGGGATGCAGTAACAGCCTATCATTTCTATCGGCTTATTCAGCGCGCCAAAAAAGTCTATCTGATTTATGATCAAGACACCAGTTCGTTTGGTGGAGGCGAGGTGAGTAGGTATGTACAGCAATTGGAGATGGAAGCACCCGCCAACATTAGCATAAAACGCTGGGGAATTAAACAGACCTTAACCAAATCTCAAACTAAAAACGAGATTGCAATTCCCAAGGGAGAAATTGAACACCAAAAACTTGTGAGTTTAGCAGAAAGAGGCTTATCGCCTTCTGCTTTGAACACATATCGAAGCTGTTCCCTCAAATTTTACTTCAAATATGTAGCTGGATTTAAGGAAGATGCCGAGTTACGAGAGGAAGTGGATCATGCGACATTTGGTACTGCAGTACACGACACACTTGAAGAGCTTTTTAAGCCAACAGTTGGGCGGGCCATTACGGAGACGGATATTGCTGTAATGCGAAAATCAAAGGATGCGGTACTTGAATCTCAGTTTTTAAAACAGGTTTCAATAGAAAAGTTGAAGCATGGCAAGAATTTTTTAGCATTTGAAGTTGCTAGAACGTACGTAAACCGTGTGATAGAGCACGACCTTGGCAAGATTAAAAAGGGAGTTGTTGTAACACCCCTTCGACTTGAAGAAAAGCTGGAAAATTCGCTGTCAATTTCCGTTGGTGAGGACCAAATTACGGTGAAAATTAAAGGATTGGCAGACAGGGTAGATAGATTATCAGATGGCATTGTTCGGATAATTGACTACAAAACAGGCTCTTTTGATAAAGATTCTGACATACGAGGAATAGAACATATAAAAGGCTCAAAAGCAGACCACGCATTTCAGTTGCTGCTGTACAGTTTTATGTTTCAAACCCAAGTGGACTCAAAAACTGAATTACAACCAACGGTTTTCTATTTGCGCGCCAAAAATGTAGAAAAGGCCATTCGAGTTGTGATTGAGAAAATTCCGATTTCAAGTGCCGAGCGTATAGTTTTTATCAAAGAATACCTTACGGAATTGTTAAGCGAGATGCTTAATAAAGAACTAGCTTTTGTGCAAACTACAGACTCTAAATCTTGTGATTACTGCGATTTTAAGGAGGTTTGTCAACGATAAATAGCAACGAACCTCCCTTCTTTCGTCTGTATATTGAAATACCATTTTGCTAAACGTGCTCAGTTCAGAGCGTCATTGAGGCATTAAAAAACTAATTTTGCAAACCCTTAAATCTATGAGTATGAAAAGAATAGCTACCATTCTGTTTATGATTTCTGCAATGTTTGCGTTGCAAGTAAACTCGGTTTCTGCACAATGTCCTGGTTGTATAATTGATCAAACATGCGGTGTTGGAATCAATCCTGTTGAACCAGCTCTTTGTCCGGCAACGTTGCCAAACGGCACGCAAGGGGTTTACTATGATGAAAATGCAACGTTTTACATGCCGCGGGATTTCGTTGATTCTGGTTCTGGACAAAGCGTGACATTGAATTCGGTTACAGTTACAAGCGTTACAGGTATGCCTCAAGGATTATCTTACCAATGTGATCAACCCGGCTGTGCTTATACAATCACAAACGATCCTCAGACAGAAAGAGGTTGTGTTAAAATGTGCGGAATTCCAGCCGCTCCAGGTAATTACAATATTGTAATTCAGGTAGTTGCAAACGTATCTACTCCTATTGGAGTAATAAATCAGCCAACCAGTTTTACAATTCCATTGACGGTTGATCCTGCGCCAGGCGGCAATTGCTGTTTTAGCTTCAACCCTCCATCAGCTTGTGGTGCTCTGGATGTGAATTATGCTGCGTTGCTTGATTTCGGTCCTCTTCAGCCTACAACATACTCTTGGGATTTTGACAATGGCAATACATCTACAGATGCTACTCCTGCGGTTCAATCTTACACAAACCCAGGTGAGTATTACCCCGAATTAGTAACGACAGTATACAATTACGTACTTACTGATGTTAACGTAACTGCTTCTGGTTCAGGATGGTGCGGTGATATTGAAGAGATTAGTTTGTTTGGAGTTTGTCAAGGAGCACCAGATTTGTTTTTTAATTATGCCAATAACGGTGAAACCTACACTTCTAGTGAAGTTGGAAATAATTTGAATGCCAGCTGGTCTGGTCTCGATATTGAACTGAATACACTGGTCTTCTCTATGACTTTTTGGGATTCTGATGGGACTTCTCAAAATGATAATTTAGGAGCCTTGGCCTTCAGTGTAACTGATGTGGGAACGTTTAACTTCTCAAATTCTGAGGTGTTCGGTACTTACACCATTGGAACCGTAATTGACCAAGAAATCACAACTATGGATACTGTAACAGTATTCCCAGTACCCGCTCAGCCAACATTGACGTTTTCTCCTTCTCAGCAAATGTGTGCTGGAGATTCGATTCTTATTTCAGGTCCAGCTGGACCTTACCAGTACCAGTGGTTAAACTCTGGTTCATTCATCTCAGATTCGATAGCCGTATGGGTTAACTCAACTGCTTATTACTCGTTAATGATAATTGATACTACATTCTACTGCGGTATTGAGTCGGATTCTTCTTTAGTAGAAATGTTCACTTACCCGCTTCCTCCAGTGGTAGGATATAATGCGGCAACTAACAATTTGGAAGTTGCCAATAACCCGAACGGATACAATGTAGAATGGTACATCGATGGCGTATTGGTTCAAGGAGAAACAGGAGATACACTGCCATCACCAGGAACAGCTGGGCCTTACTCAGCTGTTTATGTAAACGGTGGATTGTGCGCATCATCGACATCGACAGAATACTGGTTGTGCTTGCCTGCTGAAGTTACTGCGCTTGCAAACGATACAATTTGCTGTGGCGACATGGTAACCTTTGACGCTTCTGGATTTACGGTTAATCCATTTAGCACAATTGCTTGGGCTATTACGCCACAAGCAGATGGTCCTGTTGTTGATCAGCAAAGCGCAACAGATGCAGAAAATAATGACCAAATTCTTTCTCAATATGGAACGTCAGTTGATTTCACTCGAAACTGTTTGTCTTACTCAGATAGCGTTCTTTCAGGAAACTACTTCGTGACGCCATTCGCTATTGACAATCCGTCTGTCACTCCGCTTACTTACGATACACTCCAAGGTTGTGCACCGTTCGCGGAAATCTGTCCTGCATTGGCTGCGGCAGATGATAATTGGGAGATATTTCCAATGATTTTCACATTCCCTGATGGATCCACCTTAAACGTAAATGATGCCATTGCATTCGGATTGCCAATCAATCAGCAATTGCTTGATTTAGCAGGTGGCTTGCCTTGTTTAGCACTTACAGATTTGTATGTCGGAGATCCAAATGGAGTTTGGTCTATTAGCGTTACCAACACTGGTACAACAGCGTTGGATATGTCAGTTCCTGATTTCATCGTGATTAACTGGGCAGATAGCTGTAATCTTATTACTGAAGACGAAACGTATTTTATTGAGGGCGTGGATTTGACAGCGAATCCTGGTCAAACAGTGACTGCGAATTTTGATATACCGCCACTTCCTAGCAATTTCCCTTCTGTGAACGAAGATTGTGCTGCATTTGGCGAGCCTATCTTAATCACGTTTGCTGACTGTTTTCCGGAGTTGACAAACAACCTAGTTGTAACCGGAATAGTGAGCAATCCAACACTCGATTTTCAGAACAACTACATTTTTGGAAATATTGATGTGAGTATTTCTGGAGGAATTCAGCCTTACACCATTTCTTGGACTGATGGCCCGACAAGTGAAGATAGATTGAACCTGATTCCTGGGTCTTACACGATTAACGTGCAAGATGCTAATGGACTTACTGCAACAGAAACCTTTGTACTTACTGGACCATATCTTGGGGTTCAGGAGTTAGAGCAATACGGCTTTACTTTAGGTCAAAGCGTGCCTAACCCGACATCTGGAAACGCTACAATCAGTTTTGTAAGTAAAGACCAAGGTTCGTACAACTTTATTGTAAGAGATGCCACAGGAAGAGTTGTGGCAACCATGCCAATATCTGCCAGAAGTGGAGAAAACAACATCATATTTGACGGAAGCACATTGAGTTCAGGTGTTTACACTTATTCGTTGACAAACGGAGTAAGCGCATTAACTAATCGAATGCTTATCAGCAAATAGACATATTGTATTTAGAGACCCTTGACCAATCACTGGTCAAGGGTCTTTTTATTGCTCTACCTTTGAATTTGAAAACCACCCTATGAAGAGAATTATTCCCATCGTTTGTTTCGCATTTGTAAGCCTAATCTTCAATTCTTGTAATAAAAATTTAGATAAGGTTTTGTTTGGTACTTGGACCGTGACTAGCGTAGAAGG
>CALCGD010000162.1 GCA_937900875.1 uncultured Flavobacteriales bacterium | reverse complement strand
GTAATGACAGGTGGCAAGCAGTAGTTCCAAATTGGTCTGTAAATCCTGCCGTTTCTGGTCCTTTGTTTCATGCAGCAGGGTATTGATTTCTTTGATGCAAGGTCTAATTGTCAAATCGGCAAACATCATGTGCACCATTTGCCCGAAGAGTGCCCACCGAACGTGGGGAAGAAGCTGGTCGATTCCTAATTGCTGCAATTGTAGCAACAAAGGTTTCCAACGATGAAATTCTGCGAAATAGAGTGCTGCGTTGCCTTCGCAGCGTAACACTTGTCCTTCAGCATAGCGTTTTACCTTCTCGTCTGTTACGGGCCAATTCCTTAGCTCATCCATATAGCGATGGTAATATTCGAATTGGAATGCGGCTAGGGCATCGTTAATCAAATTTGAAAGCAAGGAAACGGGCATCTGCTGTCTTCCCTTGGTCATTTCTGGATGGGTACGTATCAATTGAAATGCATCTTCTGTGTGCCGAAGTGCCGCATCTGTATTGGATAGTGTGTGCGCTACCACCTGCCGTAGCATAATCCGATTGAACCGCGTGGCTGGCGGTGCATCGCTGAGGTCCAGTTTGTCTGCGCTTTGCTCTATATCTAGCAGCTTATCGGTTAGCATTTCTTTGTCTTCGCGCTGCTGACCAATTGTGCGCTGTAGATGAAAAGCCATTTCGTAATATTTGGCTAAAAGAGTTAACTGTTCCGAGTTTTTCAGAGACCTCAACTGATCATCTATAGCATCTAGAATTGACTGATGTGTTCCGTGGCGCATTTCCAATGTGCTCAATTCTTTTCCGAGCACTAATTGCCAATGAGGTTTCTGTTGTTTAGAGGCCATTTTGCTGCCCTTTTTGAGCCTTTTCCTTGCCTCTTTGAAGAAGCCCCTCTCAAATAAAGTTCGACTGTTGAGTAGTATTTGTGAGAAATGATAAGCGTCCTGCTCAGACCTTCCATGATCACTAATGCTGCTAAGCACGGCATCAAAAAGCCTAGCTCGCATGCGGACAAAATCAGTTCGATTTTTATTGGAATAAGCTTTTCGGACATACGCGTCTAAATCCTTCACGTCTTTGCGTTGGCCTTCAACGATAATGTCGAACAGTTCGCGTTCGTGCTTTCCGCCATCGGTGCTTTTAAAACCGAACTTCTGGAAATGCGCCTTCTCCGTTCGGTTCGTCTTTTCAATCAGTTTGTACAGTCTATCATTCATGGTTTTGAATATGAATTTTTAAATATCATTATTATTCTGTTAATCAGTTATATAGCATCGTATTTTACTTCTATAAAAATGAATTAATGAGGGAGAGTTTGGTTTTGCAAGAAAATGTGTTTACAGATATTTGCAACACAAACTTTAAATACAGAAATCATGAAAATCAACATTAAAAACTCAGCTCTTTTGCTCTTAGGCGTGGCGGTGTTTAGCAGCTGCGAGCAGGAAGACCCACTGGTTGTGGTTGGAACCACTCAGACTTTGGAATGCGATTACTTTACTCAAGATCGTGTACTAGTTGATGATCCAGACGTGACAATCGATTATTTAATTACGTGCGACATGAACGTGTCGGGAGACATTACTGTTATGCCTGGAGTAACGATTGCATTTGCAACGGATGCTGGTATTTCGGTTAGCGAAAACGGTTCATTCAAAGCAGAAGGAACTGCTCTTCTACCTATTCTATTTACAGGTGAGGATGGAGTAAAAGGTTCTTGGAGAGGAATTCTGATTGATTCTAACGACCCAAAGAATGTGTTTGACCATTGCGTGGTAGAACATGCTGGTGGAATTGCGCACAATAGCAATGGAGATAAAGGAGCTTTCGTTATTTGGGCAGAATCAAAAGCAACGATTACCAATTCTATTATTCGTAAAAGTTTGACCAATGGAATCAATGCGGTTTACTGGAATTCGTTAATCACTCTTGGTGGTAATACCATTACCAATAACGATGGCGCTCCAATGCTTATTGATGTTCCTTATGTGGGAGTTCCAACTTCTTTGGATTCGTATTCGGGCAATGGTAATCCAAGAATCATGGTCCGTATCTATTCTCATACAGTTAGTGAAAATACCACATGGCACAAGGTCGATGTTGATTATCAAATCTCAGGAGGTCCAGAGATGCAGGTTCGCCAAACCGCAGTCTTGACCATTGAACCTGGTGTTAAAGCTTACTTTGATGCTGGTTGTTCTCTTCAGGCTTTTGATGAAGCAGCAATTTTTGCCGAAGGAACCGTAAACGAACCGATTGTGTTTTCTGGGACGAACGCAACCAATGGCGCTTGGGGCGGTATCTATTTTAACTATACGTCAAACACACAGAATTCATTGCGTTATGTAAAAGTGGAATACGCTGGGGGTGCCGATTTTGATGGTGCCATTCAAATGTGGGCCCGTCCAAAACTTACCGTTCAAAACTCGGAGATTCTCAATAGTGCGTCTTGCGCATTCTGGAATGGAGGAGCTACTGGAAATCCAAACCTTACCGTTACAGATGTTGTGTTTACAAACAACATAGGAGGTGATTATTGCGAATAAGGGCCATCATAAACCTTTGACGAGGAGCTCCCGAACCATTTTGACATGAGTGGTTCGGGAAGCTTTCTTTTACACCGTTAGTGCAGCTAAAAGATAGATGACAACTGTGCATAAATACATTTTCAATTGCAATGAGTGTACCCTACATTTGCCACCCATTAAGAAATTGAACTTAGACCATGAGTGTATTAGTAGATAAGGATTCGAAGGTAATCGTACAAGGATTTACTGGAAGTGAGGGGACATTCCACGCTTCGCAGATGATTGAGTACGGAACCAATGTTGTTGGTGGTGTAACTCCAGGAAAAGGTGGTCAAACTCATCTAGACAGACCAGTTTTCAACACGGTTGCCGAAGCTGTGCAAAAGGCTGGAGCCAATGTGAGTATCATTTTTGTTCCACCAGCGTTTGCTGCTGATGCAATTATGGAAGCCGCTGAGGCAGGAATTGCGCTAGTGGTTGCCATCACAGAAGGAACACCGGTTGCAGATATGGTAAAGGCTGCCGATTTCTTGAAAGGAACCAACACGCGTCTAATCGGACCTAACTGTCCTGGGGTAATTACACCAGAAGGAGCGAAGGTGGGTATTATGCCAGGATTCGTTTTCAAGAAAGGTCGTATCGGAATCGTTTCCAAATCTGGAACGTTAACGTACGAAGCAGCTGATCAAGTAGTAAAAGCTGGAATGG
>CALCGD010000161.1 GCA_937900875.1 uncultured Flavobacteriales bacterium | reverse complement strand
AGGGAAAACGCCTGGTGTTGGAGGGCAGCTATAAATCAAATAAGTATATGCAGGCTGATAGGCGTATGGCCCAAGAGGACCATCATTATCAGGAAAGCTGTAATCGCCATTATCAACGATATCCAACTGATCACCTTCACAAAGGATGAAATCGTTAATCCCGTCACCATTCATTGTAGTTGTAGTGGTTCCACCCTCAGCAGCACAACCACAAATGATGGTTTGAGTTTGCTCGCAAGTGGGGAAATCCGAGAAATAATATGTCATAACGTAAGTGGCTGCCGCTGGGTCTAATCCTGCAACCATCCAAACCTCTGGGCTATTAAAGGGAGGGGCAATGTTTGCGGTTTGAGTGTTTGTTCCATCAAACACTTCGATAACTATCGTACCAGTGGAAGGTGGGTTGTTGAACTCGATTGTGCCATCAACCTCCCCAGTTCCAATTATGCAATTTGAAGAGAAGAATGTAATGGTTGGCGGTGCCACAAAACCAGCAGTAATAGTACATCCTGGATCGTCAGAAAACACAGCGGTAAAATCGCAGTTAAGTCCATCTTGCGGGAACTCGGTAACCGTAAATACTTGCGTTCCATTAAAAGGCGGATTGAACACCTGAGGGAATCCAAAGCAATCAGTGATTGTCAGTGTTCCTGTTGCTGGTGGATCACTGTAGGTTAGTGTTCCTTCTAAATCATACTGAAGAAATCCTTGACCAGAGGTATAGCAATCGGTCATAACAAAGGTCAACGTGTTCATTGTGCAACCAGCACAATTGTCAACGGTTACTGTTACGGCCTGAATATCGGAACATGCTCCCGATCCTGCCTGAATGTAGTACGTGCCGCTAGTAGCTACTGCGTTAGGGGTAGCCAAAGCGTTGGTGGCGCCTGCATTCGTCCAATAAGTTAGCGCACCTCCGCCAGTACTTCCGGCAGTGACTGCAGGTGTTGTTAAATCTACCGTTGCCGGTTGGCACACGGCAGCAGGGTTAGATGTAACCAATGTTTGTGCTGGGTCTACAACTACATTGAATGTGATTGCTGGGCCATCCCCACAATTAATAGTCTCTATTACCGAAATCTGACCTCCGGTGAGACCAAAATCAACAGTTATTGAGTTTGTTCCTTGCCCTCCAGTAATGGTGGCACCAGCAGGTACCGTCCAGGCATAGGTAGAACCAGGCGTGTTGGTTACAGTATAGACGTTTCCAGTTGCATTTTGGCACAGGGGTGTAGGCCCTTGAATTGGTGGAGTTTGAGGGTCGCAGCAATTCTGGTCAATGGTAATCGAAACATCATCAGACACGGTTACACAGCCAGCATTATCCGATGCAGTTAAGGTGTAAATAATTGCAGCATTCGGGCAAACTTCAGGTGTTAGAGTAGTTTCTTCTCCAGCAGCCATGTATGTGGTAGGAGACCAGAGAATATCTGGTGTGTATTCGTCAATTTCATCATCGAATGTTATTGACCAACCATCGAATGTCCCATTTCCGGTTAATGCGTTAGTAGAAACTTCTATAGACCATAAACCGTTGGCGGTACATCCGTCCATTCCGCTAAACGGCTGACTAGAATTGAACGTTCCTGTAATCGGATCTGGATTTGTGCCAGCAAGGTTTGAACCTCCTGAAGGAACGAAACAAGCATTTTGATAAAATGACGGGTCACCAAAAAGCCCACCGTTGCCTGCAGGCGCTCCCCCAATTGGAACAAGTATAATTTCTGTGCCATCTGGACAAACTAAGGTTAAAGAAAGCGTCTCAACTCCAGAAGGAGGAAGCCCAAACCCTGTAAATTCAAGATTGGTCAAACAAACTTCAAGCAACGAACCTGGGTTTACCGTGCTCATATTCAAGTCTTGAACATTGATATTCACACCCGCCCCTCCGAAAATTGACGCGTCAAAATTTTCTGTTTGAATATTTGAAAATGTAGTAACACCTCCTGGATCGTTGATGACACTTGCGCTACCGGCCAAATCAATACAATCTCCAGGGCAAACTTGCTGGTCTGGACCTGCATCGACCGTAACAACGGGGTCTACAACCACAATTTGAACATTATCCTGGCAAGCGCCCGTGCTTGTGGTCATATCCACCGTGTAGGTGGTGGTAACTAATGGGCAAACATCTGTAGGATTGTTTCCTGGCAGCTGAGTCGTATAGCCATCGTGCTGCCAAACGTATTGCACGTTAGGGTCGTTAACGATAATCTCTACGTTATCAATTCCCCAGTGATCATACTCAGCTCCAGAATCAGCATCTTGAAACCATCTAAATTGAACGCCTGCGACCAACGCACCAGCTGGAATTGGAAAACACCAATTATTCCAGTTCACTAACTGTGGGTCGTTTCCTCCATTCGGGTCGAAGTAGGTAATATCTATCCAGGTTGTTCCGCCATTGGTTGAATATTGAAGGTAAACACCTTCATCTGGTTCGTCCGGTCCTTCGCAAGGAGAATTATCGCCTTGTTCAGCAAACAGCATATCAAAGCAAATGGTACCGCCTGCAGGCGCAACCGCTGGGCTAAAGTCTAACGATAGTGTTACCAACGATCTTGGTACACCAGAGTTATCGCCCATCCAAAGATGGGTACTTCCATCTACCCCTGCAGGACTACACGGATTATTGAACGATGCTTGTTGTGTAAAAGCCCAACCCGTTGGCTGTCCATTATTAAAATCTTCGAAGAAACTTACGTTTCCCAGTGTAGAACCGAAATGCGAAAGCGTAACACATTCTCCACACGTAATTTCCGTATAAGTCGCATTAGCTGTTACATCACACGCCTGACCAAATGTTTTGGTAGTCGAGAAAAAGCTAAAGAAAGCAACAGCGAGGATTGAAACAGGAATGATGAATGTTGAATTGCTATTCCTCACAACTTCCGAGTATTGAGATTTTTGAGTTCGAAGTGAGAAAGCTCTCTTACGTCTTTCAACTTCAGCATTTTCTTAAAAAGCAAGAGTTTTTTTGAGTCTCCACATTGACCAGCTTCTACTTCATTTCCTTCCAATTGTATTACACTCACATACTCCTGAGAAGTAGAATTGCAGCTAATGCACTTGGCGCCATACCAAAGGTCTTTTTTAAAGGAAATTTCAATCGAATATGCACGCTTGTTAGTGGCCGCTAGACTTACATACTGCTTGGCCGTTCCGTTGGCTTCATCTATGCAATCAATGACGGTTGAAGTAATTACAGCGTCTTCATTTTCAAACAGCACTTCCGTTTGTTGTGCAAAACAGTTCTGATTGAAGAACACGAAACTGAATAAAACAATAAGCCAATGGGTATTCATAAATGGGCTGGTCAGGCTTTGGTTAATCGGGCAGTAATGGTTACAAATTCAAGACTATAGAATGCTTTTATGGTTGCTTTCTCATCCTAAGTTGCTAATAAAAATAACACTCTATTCAAAAGGATGAATAATTTCATCAGCAGCAGATGCAAAATAGGGGAGTAGTCGCTTAAAAAATGTGTTGTAGCAGACAGACACGAATTGCTTACCTCAAAAGAAGCACGTGCCCATTATAAGGAAATACGCGACCATTATAGTCTGAAATAAGGGCTCGCCAACTGTATATTCCTGCCTCCACTTTCCGACTTTTATAATCTCCTCGCCAAACTTCTTCGATAGAAGTGGTCTTGAATATTTCTTCGCCCCACCTATTAAAAACACTCATTTGGTAATTGCTCCAATCATAACCTTCACCGTACGCCCTAAATCCATCGTTAATATGATCCTTGTCTGGCGTAAAGGCAGTTGGAACATAAAACGTTTGAATTGGGTCGAGGTAAACGTTGTGTCTTGAGATAGATTGACAACCATCATCACTCGTGATTATGAGCGTAATTACATGATTACCCGTATCTAAATAAGTGTTGGTCGGGTGTTGAATGTCTGAGAAATTACCATCGCCAAAATCCCAGTCCCATATGTCTATTGTGCCTGCGGAAAGGTCTGTGAAAGTGATGGTCGGATTTAGGATACTCGTTCTTGTTGTATCCATTTCAAAATCTGCATAAGGAGGCGAAAAGGTCTCGATGTAGTTCGAAAATGTCAGGTCAGCAACACAACCTTCTGCCGAGGTAACCGAAAGAGAAACGTCATAAATTCCAGCATCTGCATACATATGACTTGCATTTTGCTGGGTTGAAGTGTTGTTTCCAGAATCTGGGTCGCCAAAATCCCAATTCCAACTTGAAGGTGCAGGACTTGTTAAGTCAGTAAAAGTTACCGAATGCGGAATACAACCTGAAGGTTCGTTTGCCACAAAATCTACTTGAGGGAGAGGCGAAACAGTAATGGTACTAGCCGTATTTGCATTTGGAGTGTTGCAGCCATCGGTCACAACAAAAGTGTAGGTGTTTGTAATAACCGGTGTGGTCGTAAACGGAAGACTAATTGGGTTGGCTAAATCAGGCTGTACATAGTAATTGTAATTACCATCTCCACCAGTTGCCGACAAATTAATGGTTGCGGCATCTCCAAAGCAAATCCCCGTATCAATCAATGCTGGTTGAATTACACTTAAAGCTAGAGGTGTCGCCACATTAATGGTGATGTCTACTGGAGCAGACGAACAGCCATTTCCGTCAGTCGCATTTAAGGTGTAAGTGGTTGAAACTACAGGTGATATCGTTGGGTTTTGATTAGTTGGAACCAGAGTTGGGTCTAGCGGAATGGAACTCCATGTGAAATCATTGAATGGTGCTGTTCCGCCATAAAGAGTTGCCGTAATATCTGTTGATTGACTGATACACACCGTTGGGTTTGAATCTGTAAGTTGAACGGTGTATTCTACAGGCTCAGCAATTGTAATTGCTGCAGTTGCAAGACATCCCACATCATCTGTAACGGTTACCGTGTAATTTCCTGCACACAATCCATTTGCAGAAACTGTGGTCTGACTTTGAGAGTCGTTCCACGAATAAGTTAGAGGCATAATGGCGGAGTTGTCTGCCAAAACGGTTGCGTCTCCATCACAAGTTCCAAAGCATGTGGCATCATTGCTTGCGCTTATAGTTGCTGTAAATCCGGGTGTTGCAGTAATAGTTACATCGGCCGTTGCCGTACAGCTGTTGTCGTCTGTAACCGTAACCGTGTATGTTCCTGGAGTAAGTCCTGTGGCACTATTTGTAAATTGCGGGACGGGTGAATTCCAGCTATACTGATAGCTGCCTGCAACTGTTCCGCCAGATGCAACTACACTTGCTTCGCCATCTGGGTTTCCGCAACTAGACTGAGAATCCATAGATGCAATTGCTGCTACGGCACTTGGCTCAGAAATGATCACCGCAACTGGAGCCGATTGACAGCCATTTGCATCTTCTACTACCAATGAATAATTGCCAGCTGCCAGATTTGAAAACAAGCCCGTAGCTTGGAAAGCACCTCCTCCGTCAATGCTAAATTGATGCGCTGCGGTACCAGTTGGATTTTGAATGAGAATTTCTCCGTTGTCCAATCCATTGCAAGTTGCATCGGTCACAACTTGGGTAAAAGTGATTTCGCCAACCTCAATATCGGTTGTTTGAACGTCTCCACAAGCACCAGAAATAGTGTAAGTAATTGTCCAAGTTCCAAGGCCTGCAGCAGATGGGTCGAAGGTTCCCAAAGCAGCATTCGTAATTCCTGTTCCGCTCCATGTTCCGCCACCGTCAGTGGCTGTCATGGTTATTGCAGGTTCTGAAGAACAGAACGGACCTACTGGGTTGATGGTGGCATCCAAATTTGGTCCGACAATAATAGTTTCGCTATCGTTGCTGCCACATGCACCCGGAATGGTATAGGTAACAGTTGCGTTGCCAATTCCAGCCACGCTTGGGTCGAAAGTTCCTAAAGCAGCATTCGTAATTCCTGTTCCACTCCATGTGCCACCTGCACTAGCAGCAGTTAGATTAATTGGATTATCTCCCAAACAAAATGGTCCTGCTGGAGTGATGGTTGGGTCGATTAGGGCGTTCACCACAATATCCGTGGTTTGTAAATCTCCGCATGCCCCAGCGATTGTGTAAGTGATGGTCCAAGTTCCGATTCCAGCTGTTCCAGGATCAAATGTGCCAAGCGCAGGGTTGGTAATTCCCGTTCCACTCCAAGTACCACCAGCATCCGCTCCAACTAGATTTACTGGAGCATCAGCAGGACAAAATGGTCCTGCAGGAGTAATTGTGGCATCGGATGTAGCTCCTCCGCTTCCGACTGTTCCAGTAGAAGAAGCCGTGCAACCATTGTTTTGGTCTGTAACCGTAACATCATATGTGTTGGCACAAAGATTTGCTTGCGTGGCGGTGTTTCCGGGTAGCCCAACCCAAGAATAAGTGAACGGTCCGGTCCCAGAAGCACTTGCCACCAACTGACCATCACATGCTCCTGCGCAAGACTCATCAGTAACCGAAAAGCTTAAAGTTGGGTCTGGAAAAACTTCTACCGACCCGGTGAAAGAGTTTGTACAGCCTGCTCCGGATGTGGCATCTAATGTTACGAAATACGTACCTGGAGCGTTGTACGTCTGTGCAGGTGGGTTTTGTACAGCTGAGGTTGAACCGTTTCCGAAATTCCAAGAATAGGTACTCGCTCCAACTGTGGTGTTCGTAAAAGTGGTGTTAAGCGTATTGCATCCAGTTGGTGTGTTCACCGTGAAATTTGCGGTAGGTGCCATCTGAAAAGTTCCTCCCCAGGTAAAATCAAACCCAATACCGTTGTTGTCATAATTATCCATCATAATGGCATAGGTGTTTCCAGCCGTAACGGTTATTGGGTTGTTGAATTCGCCACCGGCAGGTGCTTGCAGGCCAAGCGATCCTGTGTTTCCACCTGAGAACCAATAATTGCACGAAACTTCTACACCTGGACATCCGCCAGTTATGTTGAATACAGCCCAATCAAATTCTGCCACACCATTTAAATCTGCTACAAACTCGAACGTACCAGTTTGCCCAACGGTAAAAACAAACCACATATCGTTCTGAACAAGTTGGGGCGTTCCCAGAATATTAAAACAAGAAGGAGATACACCGCTGGAGAGATTTCCTGCGCTGGATGCCAGTGTAAACGGAGAAGAATCGCAAGTTGGAGTTGCGCCTCCACAGCTGCTGCCAGGTGTGGGCGGGGGAGTTTCTGAAGTGATGCATATTTGGAATGTACCGTCTCCAGTAATTCCAGCAACGCTCACGAAAACTTGTGTTCCGGCTGCGTACGCCCAATTTACGGTTGCGGTTCCACCAGGTGTTGCAGCTGCATTGCAGGTGTTGAAAGTGGCCGAACCACATGCCGCATCAGACATGGTGATTACCGGTTGCAGAATAGGACTACCACCTGTAGGTGTAACTGTTACGGTGTTTGACGGTCCTGCGGCAATAAACGAGAACCAGACCTCATTAACTACAGTGGCGTTACATACATTGGTGGTGTTAGAAGATGTTGCTCCAACAGAACTTGCTGTAAGGCAAATGTTGCCGCTTGGCGGAATAATAGCAGGCTGCGCGGTTAGACAGTCGTTGTTTGCTGGCTGGGCTTGTAACTCATCAACCTGAGTGATTGAAAACAGTAGTAATACGGCTACGGAAGTAAGCCAAGATGGCCATGCTGCTATACCTATTCGCAAGGCCATTAAGTAGGAATTATCTCAGAAGGGTTACGTGTCCGCGATAAGTGTGTTGATCTCCTTTTTGATCAAAAATGCGAATCATCCAAACATAAACACCTGCTTCAGCTTCCATGTTTTTAAACCAACCTCTCCAAGGAGCATCAATGCTATTTGAAACGAAGATTTCTTCTCCCCAACGGTTGTAGATATACATCTCGTATGTTTCCCATTTTACACCTTCTCCGTAGCCTCTGAAGTAGTCGTTTCTACCATCAGAATTAGGAGTGAAGGAATTAGGCACATAGAACATGAAATCAGGTTCGATGATTACCTCTCGAATAACTTCATCTTCACAACCCATATCCGTTTCTACTTGCAACCAGACTAGAAAAGTTCCTGTATCTGAATAAGTGTAAGTTGGGTTTTGGTCTAGCGATACATCTCCAGTTCCAAACGACCATTCCCAAGAAACAATATTTCCGACAGATAAATCTGTGAAATTGATTCTTGCGTCTAGCACATTGGTCACTTCAGGGTCGAGTGAGAAACTTGCATAAGGCAAAGGATAAACTTCGATGTAATCTGTTTTAACTGTGTCCTGTACACACCCTTCGGCAGACACAACATTCAAACTGATATTGTATAAGCCAGGACCAGAAAACTGATGAATTGGATTTTGCTGTGGAGAAGTATTCGCATTGGAATTCGAGTCACCAAAGTTCCAGTTCCAAACTGCTGGCGTAGGATTTGTAAGGTCAGTAAGCTCAATAGAGTGTGGGTCACAGCCTGTTAATTGGTCCGCCACAAAATCAACTTCTGGCAATATGTGAACAGTAACTGTGCTGCTAGCGAACGCTGGAGGCGTTGTACAACCATCGCTTACCATAAAATCGTACGTAGTAGTTGCTGCTGGCTGAACTTGCATTGGGAAGGTTGCAGGGTTCACCAAATCTGGCTGCAAGA
>CALCGD010000160.1 GCA_937900875.1 uncultured Flavobacteriales bacterium | reverse complement strand
GATTGAACATGTTCCCTGATAATCACACCAAGCTTACTGGTATTAGCGACCAGAAGCGCGCCTTTTTTATGGGCAATGCATTGGTGGTAGGGGTGGTAGAAAGGTTAGGGGCTGCTTTGGCTAAAGCTGCAGTAAAGTAAAAACCTCCCGCCAGGTGTAATAGAAATGCCCCTAACTGTTAATCATTTAGCAGCAGGTGTTTTTATTTTGCCTTAGCTTATGATAGCCATTCAAATGCCACCGCTTTAAAGCGAGTTTAGATTGTACATGGCCAACTCAATTGATGTAAAGTCTTTTACAGCATTAACCAACCCATTATTTTATTCCAGTTTGGTTTAAACAACTGATTTCCTTCATCGACTTTCACAATTCTAGAACGCAGAGTATGCATTCAGAAGATCAATATGCCATACGCGTATTAAAGGCAGGGGCAGCGGGTTTTCTTTCTAAATCAAGCGCACCAGAGGAACTTATTATTGCCATAGAAAAGATTAAGAAGGGCAAACGTTATATCTCTCCAGCAGTAGCAGAAAAATTGGCCGAAACGTTAGATATTGGACGCTCTACAACACCCGCACACGAAGAACTTTCAGATAGAGAATTTGAAGTTTTCAAATTAATATCACAAGGGATTAACGCAACACAAATTGCCGATCGACTAAACCTAAGTGTTAATACAATTAGCACATACCGCAAGCGCATTCTGGAAAAACTGCATGTTTCAAACAACTCTGAAATGATGCGATACGCTGTTGCCAATCAGCTTTTTTAGTCTTTACAACTGTTCTGAGAATTAACATGTAGACAGTATGGTTTTAGATTTTAGCACTCTAGCTTAATAGCTGATATATCGAACAGAAGAAGCGGTAAATAGTTAATCGGGGTTTTCGTTAATTGCAGTTCAGAAATGAGCACATTCCAATTCAGTAAAATATATGACGAACACGCCAATCTCGTGTTTAACGTCTGTCTGAATTATCTGCAGAACAATCAGGATGCAGAGGAAGTTACACAAGATGTTTTTGTTGCGGTACACGAAGGTTTAGACGGTTTCAACAACAATTCTCAGCTTAAAACTTGGCTATATCGCATTGCGGTTAATAAGTGTCTCGATTTTCTAAAAAGCAAACGGAGAAAAAAGCGATTCGGATTCCATTTGTTCATTAGAACAGATGTAGAAGAAGATGCTGGAGTCTTTTCCACATTTAATCACCCTGGTGCAATTCTAGAGAACAAGGAAGCTACTGAGCAACTTTTTCGCATAATAAACGATTTGCCAAACAGGCAAAAAACGGCACTGCTGCTGCGCATAACCGAAGATTTATCGGTGGTAGAGATTGCAGATGTAATGGAATTAACTGCCAAGGCTGTAGAGTCGTTATTATCTAGAGCTAGAGGTAATCTGAAAAACAAATTGAATAACTGACGAATGATTGCAGAAGAACTATCGTCTAAAAAGATGAGATGGAAGAAAACAAGGAAATAGACTTGCTGTTGAAGATTGAAAGAGTGGAAGCGCCTTTGTATTTACGAGCAAGGGTAGAAGCTCGCATTGCCAATGAAGAGCAGCAAAGAATACCTATGCGAACGGTATGGAGTATTGCAGCCTCGGTTACTGTGTTACTCGTACTTAATGTTTGGGCAGTATCAAACTCAAACAGAAGTAACCGCACAGATTATTCTGCTGAAACATCATTGGCAACTGAAATGAACATTAGCGTATCCAATCAACTATATCATGACTAAGACTCGCATACTTACCTTATCGGTTGTTGTGCTCATTATCCTGAATGTAATGATGGCTGCTTTCCTGTTTATGGGAAGGCCAGGACACAAGAAGTTTAAAGGACCAAAGGATAGAATTGTTAAGACCCTCAATCTAAATACTGACCAAGTTGTTGCCTATGATGAATTGATTGTTCAGCATAGAAAAGCAATTACAAGGTTAGATTCATTGATTTTGGATTCAAAGACGCAATTGTATCGACAAACAATGGCACAAGATTCTGCTATAATAGAGGCCCAGGTGCTTCGTATTTCGAGTTTGACGCAAGAGTTAGAGCGAACACACTTCCAACACTTCGTTGATTTGAAGGAGATTTGTACAGACGACCAACTGCCTGCTTTCGAAAAGCTAGCGTCAGAATTGTCGGCTTACTTCAATAGAAATAATCAACCAAAGCATAGACCTTGAAGCAGGGAATCCTTCTTGGATTCTTCTTATTCGCTTTCGGACTTTGTACGCAAGGACAGACGCTTTCATTCGAAGCTGTCTTTGGAGAAAAACCACTCGTTTTAGGCACAACTTACACTACAAATTCAGGGGTTATTGTTGAGATTGAAACACTTCGTTTCTACATAACTCAGTTACAGTTGAAGCAGGATGGGAAGACCATTTGGACGGAAGAGAATAGCTATCATTTGATAGATATCAATAACAGCAGTTCGCTTCAGTTGTCCATACCTGATAGTGTCGAATTTGATGAGGTTTCTTTCCTCTTAGGAACTGACAGCCTCACTAATGTTTCTGGGGCTATGGGTGGCGACCTAGACCCTACAAAAGGAATGTATTGGGCTTGGAACAGCGGCTACATTAACTTTAAACTGGAAGGTACAAGTCCAGTTTGCGATACACGAAACAACAGATTCACTTTTCATCTTGGAGGATATGCATATCCGAATGCCACAGTTCAAACTGTAACTCTGGCTGCAACTGGCTCAGCCATCATCTTTGACGTTAAAGCCTTTTTAGAAGGGATAGATTTGAAGGAAACGAACTCAATCATGTCTCCTAGTACCACAGCAGTTGCGCTGTCAAAGAAAGCCTCGGCATTATTTAAAATGAAGAATGCGAAGTAGGGCAGTACTTCTTATATGTGCTATTGCCTTATTGCTGGCGATGGATTATCCTCTGCCAGAGCAAGTGGAATTGGAGTATCCCAAAGATTGGCCAACACCAACTTATGACTTCAATAAAAGCCCGCTTACAGTTGAAGGGATTGCACTTGGAAGAAAGCTGTTTTACGACCCCATTTTATCAGCCGATAGCACCATTTCGTGTAGTAACTGCCATTTGGTATACACCGCATTTACGCATGTGGACCATGATTTGAGCCACGGAATCCGCGATAGTATTGGAACCCGAAACTCGCCTGCGTTGATGAATCTAGCCTGGGGCACATCATTTATGTGGGACGGAGCTGTTAATCATTTAGATATGCAAGCGTTGGCGCCTATCACGCATCCAGCAGAGATGGGAGAGGATTTGAAGCACGTTATTCAAAAACTACAGCGGTCAGAGGTTTATCCATCCTTATTCAACTTGGCATTTGGAAGCAATGAGATTACGGGAGAACATCTGCTCAAAGCCATTGCACAGTTCGAACTCACTCTCGTTTCTGCCAATAGTCGCTACGACCAATACAAACGGGGAGAGGTTGAGTTTACGGAAAAGGAAAGTCGAGGTTATGAGCTTTTTAAACAGAATTGCGCTAGTTGTCATACCGAACCATTGTTCACCAACGGGGAATTTGAAAACTCAGGTTTATCATTGGATTCTACGTTAAATGATTACGGTAGAATGTTGATAACCAACGATATATATGATTCACTCAAATTCAAAGTTCCAACGTTACGAAACATTGAATTCTCTTATCCTTACATGCATGACGGTCGATTTAAATCCATTCGGCAGGTATTAGACCATTACGAAAGGGGAGTGGTTGACTCGAAAAACCTAGCACCAGAATTGAAAGGAGGAATTCAACTCTCTGGCAATGAAAAGGTAGATTTAACCACATTCATGCTCACTCTTACAGATAAAGAGTTCCTGTTTAATCCTAACCACGCGTTTCCAAGAAATTAATTAGACCTTAAACGAAGGATTTAAGAATATCTAGCGTCTAACTTAAAAACTACAACACCAGTGACTGATGCGCAACGCCCTTGAAAAAGGGCTCGATTCAAAAT
>CALCGD010000159.1 GCA_937900875.1 uncultured Flavobacteriales bacterium | reverse complement strand
CTGTTAACTTTAGAAAATCATTACCGAATTAGTTGACTTCTACAGCAATGACGCGCTTCGAGACTATTCACTCTTCATTCATTTCAACTTCCTAACAATCCGCGTTTTTTGTGAATAAGTTTTCGTTTTCCTAGGCGTTCGAAACACTAAATTTGAATCCCTCAATTAAGTATGGACAATTACATAGTTTCTGCACGTAAGTATCGCCCCGTAACGTTTGAAGACGTTGTAGGTCAGCAGTCTATTACGTCTACCCTACAAAAGGCTATTAAGAACAACCATCTTGCGCAGGCCTTACTTTTTTGCGGACCACGAGGTGTAGGTAAAACAACTTGCGCTAGGATTCTAGCCAAGGCCATCAATCAAGATACGTTTGAAGGTGAACTAGACCCAGATGAAGACTTCTCGTTCAACATTTTTGAGCTAGATGCGGCATCCAACAACTCTGTAGATGATATCCGAAACCTAATAGACCAGGTTCGGTTTTCGCCACAGCAAGGAAAGTTCAAGGTCTATATAATAGATGAGGTTCATATGTTGAGTGCGTCAGCTTTCAACGCGTTTCTCAAAACGTTAGAAGAGCCACCAGCACATGCCATCTTCATTTTAGCAACTACCGAGAAACACAAGATTATTCCTACCATTCTTTCGCGTTGCCAAATCTTTGATTTCCGCAGAATACAGGTAAGCGACATGGTTTTGCACCTCAAAAACATTGCAGAAAAAGAAGGCGTAACAGCCGAAGAAGATGCATTACATGTTGTGGCCGAAAAGGCTGATGGTGCTTTGCGCGATGCGCTTTCCATCTTCGACCGTTTGGTTACATTTTGCGGCAACAACGTTACTTATAAGGATGCCATTGAGAATTTGAACATTCTCGATTCGGATTACTATTTCCGTGCTACCGATTTGATTCTGGAAGGAGACATGGCAGGCTCAATGCTTCTTTTTAATGAGGTTTTGGAATACGGGTTTAACGGTCATGAGTTTATTAATGGTCTGGCCTCCCACTTCCGTAATCTGTTAATGTGTAAGGATGCTTCTACTGTAAATCTCCTGGAGGTTTCGGAGAAAATTCAACAAAAATTTATTGAACAAGCGCCCAAATGTTCTGCCCTAAACCTGCTTAAAGGTTTAAGAGCCATGAATGATTGCGATGTTCAGTACAAGGCCAGCAAAAACCAACGGCTCACGGTAGAATTGGCCATAATGCGCCTCTGCGCTTTGCATAAAGCCCCAGACGGTACTGCGATTGCAGCGCCTCAAAAAAAAAAGCCCTTAGCTAAGGAAACTCCGGCTGCAGAGCCAATTGTGGCTGCACCAATCGTTGTAAAGGAGGAAATTCCACAGCCCCCATCTCGACCAGAAATTGCAGAACCGACTGCTAGCCAATCACCAATCTCGGAGACTGATGGACAGGAAGCACCATCTGAACCGAAAGACGAAGAAACTACATCCGAACCAATCGTAACTAATACAGTTCCATTAAAAACCACTCGCAAATATGGCAAGGCCAATCGAGTAAAGATTAGCGAAGCACATTTGGCGATTGAAGAGGAAATTGTAGACCTAGCTAATTTGCCAAAGGACCAGTTTAGCGAAGAAAAGCTACGGGAAATTTGGAGTCAGCGGGTAAATATTTTGTTTGATGGGAAACCCGGCATTTTAAGCTCGCTTACCAAGCATCAGCCAATTCTAAAAGAAGACAACACCATTGAGTTAAAGCTTGATGGTGCCCATCAATTAGAACAATTACAGGATACACGTACTACCTTAATTGAAGCTATTAGAAAGGATTTGAACAACTTTTCTATTCAGTTAGAAACACCGGTAGAGGAAGTGATTACGACCAAAAAGGCCTATACGCCTAAAGAAATCTATCATCATTTGGTGGGCGAAAACCCCCATTTAGAGCAGTTGCGAGAGCAACTCGACCTAGATTTAGATTACTGATTCTAATCAATCTTTTCGTTCAGCTTTGGCTCTAAATTGTGGGCTTACTAACTGGCGACATTCATCATTGCCATATATGTATATTTTTACGCCCATTGAAAAAGAAAAATTACCATGACAGGAAATAAGATCACAGTAAATAATGGAGTTCTAAATGTTCCAAATGACCCAATCATTCCTTTTATAGAAGGAGACGGAATTGGGCCAGACATTTGGGCTGCATCAAGCAAAGTATTACAAGCTGCCGTTCAAAAAGCATACAACGGAGAGCGTTCTCTAGTATGGAAAGAAGTATTGGCAGGAGAGAAAGCATTTAACCAAACAGGAGAATGGTTGCCTTCCGAAACGCTTGATGTAATTAAAGAATATTTGATTGCTATTAAGGGACCTTTGACTACTCCAGTTGGAGGCGGAATCCGTTCGTTGAACGTGGCACTGAGACAACAACTTGACCTTTACACTTGTATTCGACCAGTACGTTGGTTTGAAGGAGTTCCCTCTCCAATGCGCCATCCAGAATATGTTGACATGGTTATTTTTCGTGAGAACACGGAGGATATCTATGCAGGTATTGAGTGGGACGCTGGAACTGCTGAGGTAAAGAAAGTGATTAAGTTTCTGAAAGATGAAATGGGTGTGAAGTCTATCCGTTTCCCAGAAACATCATCTATTGGTATTAAGCCAATTTCTATTGAAGGAACTGAGAGATTGGTTCGTGCTTCAATTGAATATTGTATTAAGCACAAGAAGCCAAGTCTTACGTTAGTGCATAAAGGCAACATCATGAAATTCACAGAAGGTGGATTTAAGAAATGGGGTTATGCACTAGCAGAAAGAGAGTTTGGCGATAAGGTTTTTACTTGGGCGCAATATGACAGAATCGTTTCTGAAAAAGGTGCTGAAGAGGCAAACCGTCAGCAAGACGAAGCTATTAAAGCAGGGAAAATTCTTGTAAAAGAAAGCATTGCTGATGCGTTCCTTCAGCAAATTCAACTTCGTCCGAGAGAGTACGATGTAATTGCTACAATGAACCTGAATGGCGACTATGTTTCTGATGCACTTGCTGCTTCGGTAGGCGGAATTGGAATTGCTCCAGGAGCAAACATCAACTACGTAACTGGTCATGCGATTTTTGAAGCAACACACGGAACAGCGCCTAAATATGCTGGCTTAGACAAGGTAAATCCGAGTTCGGTTATCCTTTCTGGCTGTATGATGCTTGAGCACTTAGGATGGACAGAGGCCTCTGAACTTATTTACAAAGGCATTGAAAATTCAATAGCTAAAAAGCGCGTTACATACGATTTTGAAAGATTGATGGAAGGCGCAACTCTTTTGAGTTGTTCTGGTTTTGGCGATGAGATTATTGCCAATATGTAATTAGAATTCGTAAAGTTTTGAAAGCCCTATCAGCTAAGCTGATGGGGCTTTTTTATTGGATGCTAAATCCTAATTGCACCTTATTTCTTCTGTATGGGAAAAAGTCTGCAACCTGTCCGCTTGCATGTAACGCTTGCATATCCTTCCAAAATTTAGCGGTAAACAAATCTGCATGATGCTTCATGAAGACATCTTTTAACGGTCCTCTCGGCACCATAAAAGCCCCAAATTCTTCAGGAAAAACATCGTTTTCATCAGCGGTATACCAAGCTTCACCAGAGTAAACTTGCTCAGGATATCTTGGCGGAGGTATGGTTCTGAAATTGATTTGGTCCAAGAAACATAATTCGTCATAATCGTAAAAAATGACACGACCGTGTCTTGTAACGCCAAAGTTTTTAAGCAGCAAGTCACCTGGGAAAATATTGGCTGCAGCTAATTCTCTTACAGCATTTCCGTAATCAATAACTGCCGCCTTACCTTTTTCCTCATCTACCATTTCCAGATAAAGGTTGAGAGGGATTAACTTTCGTTCGGTAAACAGATGCTTAACTACCACTTTATCTCCTTCAACAAAGCACGTTTCCGAACATTCCACTAGTAGCTCATGCAGGGCTTCGTCAGAAATTCGTGCCTTGTCAAATTCTAGGTATTCATACTCCATGGCATCAGCTAAACGCCCCACTCTATCGTGCATAAATACCAATCGATAACAATCGATTACATGCTGGCGACCAAAATTTTTGGTTGGTCCAAACTTGTCTCGTATTACTTTGAATACAACATTGAAACCAGGTAGAGTAAACACCACCATTACCATTCCCTTAATGCCAGGAGCAGGCACAAATCTATCGTCAGAAGTTTCTAAATGCCGATACAACTCTTTTACCAGTACCGTTTTAGAATGACGGTTATAACCGATACTCGCGTAAAGCTCTGAAAGGTTTTTTTGCTTCATTAATGGCCTGAGGAAATGAATCAAATCAACAGGATTTTCGGTATCAACTAGAAAGTAGCTTCTACTGAAACTGAATACAATCGAGATGTCATTTTTACTGAACAAAACACCGTCAATTTGCACTCCATCTTCAAAATGAATGAGCGGTAAAACGATAGGAATTTGAATATTCCCTTTTGTAATCTTACCCACCAAATAAGCGCCTTTATTTCGATAGAAGACAGTGCGAATCATATCCATCTGATCCACCTCTTCTAATCTTCCAAATCGCTCAATTATTTGGTTTCGTATTGCCTTTGCAATTCGCTCAACATCTCCTTCAAGGTTTCTGAATTGAAAATCGAAACGATAAGCTTTCAGAATTCTAGACCAAATTGTTTCCAGGTTATCAGACCCTAGGTAAAAACGCTTGTAAATCGGTTCTTCAGGATTCGTGTTTAATACGCGCCTTTCAAAATCAATGAATTCAATCTCTTCATCAATACCTTGACTGATAAACAATTTGCGCAACACAGAATTGAAAAAACTCTCCACAATTGGACCGTCACGTCTTTTGGATACAAGCTGAGCAAACTGAAGTTTTAACTGACGCCAAGTGGCATGATCTTGAAAATCTTTTTGAAGAATTCCCTGTAATGTACTTTCGGAACGGGCAACATAAAGCTTGTACAAATCTAGCCGAGTGATGGCTAATTCTTGGCCTTCAGACCAAGCTCGTCTTGCAAAAATGCCCGCAGCTTTTCTAGTAAGTGCTTTAAACTCAACATGAAATTCATCAAAATCGTCTCTGATGGTTTCAGCAGCTTGCTGCATTATATGTGCCTGGTTTTTCATCTTGTATAGTGAATATCAAGGCTAGTAATACTATCGCTTGCGGTGACAAAATTCAAAACTTGGCCATTGGTAGTATGAATCTCGTTTAGTGTGTTTCCCGTGGCTCCAATCAATGTACCATAATCTACATCGAAACAAATATCTTGATATTGAATAGAACCAATTTGATTAAGATAATTGGGGTTGTAAGTGTAACTATACAATCCAGTTTCGTGAGCAATTCCAAACCTCTGACTTTCAAGTTTTACAACGTCAAGAATTCTACCTGCTGGTAATTGGCGTGGTTCCCAATAGGCATTATTGCCTATGTCGTAATGCAATACGCGAGCCTGATTTCCATCATTTCCAAATAGCAGTATATCATCATTTTCCAATTTACAAATAGCTTTCACGCTCATCGGTAATTGCTGTTGCCATAGCAGCACGCGAGACAATCTATTAAATACAAAAATATGATTGGTGTTCCCACCAACTAGAGTCATTCCTGCCACTAAGAATATGTCATCAGCATAGAGCACCTCGGGACGATAGTTGCCCGTTAACTCATTCATAGTTAATGCACCTGATGCGCTGTAACTCCTTATTTCCTTGTCGAAAAATGCGGCATAAACGGTGTTTTCGAAACAAAGTAAATCGGTAAAACGCTGAATTTGACCAACGTTTACTGCGTCATCAAACCAAAGGACCGAGGTATTGGCTAAATCAAACGTTTGTAGCTCACGAGAAATATTTCCAACAACGGTAATTCTGTCTAACCGAGAATTCACGCAAAGTTTCCCAATATCCTGCATTGGATTGACCCAACTCTCGACCGCAGAAAAGAGTGAGTCCAGAATCCAAATTTGTCCAAACTGACCCTGTGTAGAAAAATAGATCCCTCTACGTTTCTGAGGCAATTCAAAAATTCGTATTTCTTGGTAAGCGTGACTTTCATTAATGCCGTCAAATGCGGTCGCTACAACATGATAAGTACCCGTTTCCAGCTGCTTATCTGTGATTATTAGCTCAGCGAATCCTTCTGAATTAGAAGCGTTGATACTAACCGATTTTGTTACGCTTATGGACACAAAATTAGCATCCACTAATCTCACATTTACAGATTGAAGTTCTGTTTCATCTATCGCTTCGACACCCACAAATACGGTGTCATAAACGTTATAAATGGTTCCGATTGTCGGTTGAATAATCGAGATGGTCGGAAATACCTCATCTTTTGGTTTACAAGCATCCAAAAAAACAACAAGCAGCAAATAAATGATCAGATATCTCAATTTAGCAAATTGCATGGCCTAAAGTTATCCACTATCAATCAACGATTTTAAGTCATCATTTAGTTAGTAAGTCTAAATGTGTCTCACCTTTAAAAACCGTTATTTTGTAGTAGTGTAAAATGAGCGAAGATTCTCTACAAAATGACCTTGATGAATTTGATTCTGACGCCCACTCCGGTAGTGGCAGACAGAAACAGAAAATCAGGATAAAATATCGGCAGCGAGTGAAGGTGAAAAAGCGTCCTCGCGGATATAAGATTACTCGATACTGGAAGAAGAACAAGAAAAACCTTGCCGCTTACTTGGTACTGATTATACTTCTTGGTGCAACTTTTTTCATGGTTGTTCAAGTTGCTAAGCAGCAATTGGAAATGAACCAGCACAATACAAGGCAGAGACTCTAAAGGAAATAAATAGAACAAACGAATGGCGCAAGAAATAAAGTCTAGACGAACAAAACCTTCTACCTACACCCAACCAACTCAAAGTTTGGAGCATGGTAAGGTCCCGCCTAACGCCATCGAATTGGAGGAGGCCGTTCTTGGTGCTCTTATGCTAGAAAGTGATGCATTAAACGATGTTGTTGAGATTCTCAGGCCTGAAAGCTTTTATAGAATCGAACATCAAAGAATCTTTGAAGCCATCACTGATTTATTTAGTAAAAGCGAGCCAATTGATATTCTTACCGTAACAAGCTGGTTGAAAAAGAACGGTAATCTAGATTTGGTTGGCGGACCATATTATGTAAGCCAATTGACTGACCGGGTAGCATCATCTGCTAATGCGGAGTTTCATGCAAGAATTATTGCTCAAAAATTTATTCAAAGGGAATTGATTCGAGTTTCTGGCGAGACTTACCATGAAGCGTTTGAAGACACTACAGATGTTCTTGATTTACTTGACAAAGCAGAATCCAACCTATTTGCGGTAGCTGAGGGCAACCTTAGAAAAAGCTACGATTCTATGAGCACATTGGTAAAAAAGGCTTTAGAACAGGTAGAGGAAGCGGCAAGTAAAGAGGGTGGAGTTACAGGGGTTCCTACAGGTTTTACCGAATTAGATAAAATCACCAATGGGTGGCAAAACTCTGACCTTCTAATTATTGCAGCAAGACCAGCAATGGGTAAAACTGCTTTCGTTTTATCCATGGCTCGGAACATGGCTGTCGATTTCAAGCGACCAATTGCTTTCTTTTCATTAGAAATGGCCTCAGTGCAATTGGTAAACCGACTCATTT
>CALCGD010000158.1 GCA_937900875.1 uncultured Flavobacteriales bacterium | reverse complement strand
AAAGCTTTGGAAATACATCTATCCTGAATACATACTGAACTTTAATAACAATGAAGGTCATCAAACAATTACCGTTAGACCTACAAGCGACTCTATCAGCGAAGAGGTCATTCTTTCAGTTAAAGTTCAAGTAAATAAGGGGATTCGATTTTTTGGTGGTGGAGAACAATTCTCGCATGTAGAGCTCACAGGCAGGAAAATTCCCTTTCTGGTTGAGGAAAATGGCATTGGTCGAGGTGATCAGCCAGCTACCAAAACAGCCAACCTAGTTGGTGCGGGCGGACATGAATGGACTACCTACTGCCCTATTCCGTTGGTACTTGCTTCTAACAACAGAGCGTATTTGATTGAGAACGATTGTTATTCTGAGATTGACCTGAGTGCTGATGGTGAAATAACTTTCACAGTGCACGACAACGAGATAAAGCTTCGAGAATTTATAGCTGACTCTCCCAAAGAATTGATTAAAAAGATAACCGCCCATTTGGGCCGAATGCCCGAATTACCCGATTGGACTTATGGGACAATTCTTGGTATACAAGGTGGCGCAGAGCGTGTTAGGAAATTGGTAAAAGATGCCCAAGCATACGGCAATCCTGTTTCGGCTATTTGGATACAAGATTGGGTGGGTAAAAAGCAGACTAGCATTGGTTCTCGCTTACGTTGGGAATGGAAACCAGACGAAACCACCTACCCCAACTTCAAGCAGTTTTGTGCGGAAATGAACGCGCAAGACATTAAAGTTATGGGCTACATCAACCCCTTCTTGCTAGAAGAGACCGACATGACCAATGAAGCGTTAGCAAAAGGCTATGTTATTCAGAAACCAGATGGTAGTCCATATCTAGTTCCGTTTGGTGGGTTTAAGGGCTACATTATCGACCTCAGTAATCCTGAAGCGTGGGATTGGATAAAGGACATTATTAAAACCAATATGATTGGCAACGGACTGAGCGGCTGGATGGCCGACTTTGCTGAATGGTTGCCATTCGATTGCAAGTTGCATTCTGGACAAGACCCCAAAGATTACCACAACCGCTTTGCGGCCGATTGGGCAAAGGTGAACCGAGAAGCTTTGGAAGAAGATGGTAAACTGGGCGAAGTGGTCTTCTTCTCTCGTTCAGGATTTACAGGTTCTTCTGGTATTTCCACCCTCTTTTGGGCGGGCGACCAGATGGTAGATTACGGCCCCAACGATGGCCTAGGTTCAGCTATTACTGCCATGCTGAGTTCTGGGTTGAGTGGCATCTCCATCAACCACTCCGATATTGGTGGATACACCGCTCTCAAGTTCCCATTCTTTAAGAATTATCTCCGCGATAGAGAAATCCTCTTCCGCTGGATTGAGTTTGAAGCTTTTACCCCGCTCTTCCGCACCCACGAAGGGCTACTCCCCAACGCGATGGTGCAGTATTACACCGATAGCAGTACCCAAGCTTTCTTTGCGCAGTTTGGACAGATACACAAGGAACTACAGCCGTATTTCCAAAAACTGATGAAGGAAGCTGCCGAAACAGGCGTACCTGTTATCAGACACCCGTGGTTGGTGTGCCCAGAAGACAGCAATTGCTTGGAGACAGATTACCAATTCTTTGTAGGCGATGACTTACTTGTACTACCCGTGACCGAACGCGGTCAAACCAGCGTGTGCGGTTATTTCCCAGATGGAAAATGGGAACACTACTTTACCAAAGAGGTGCTATTAGGTGGCGCTTGGCATGAAGTAGAAGCACCTATTGGTAGGCCTGCTGTGTTCTGGAGGCGATAAACTGGCTGCCTAACTACCCTTTTACCACTTTGAAGTTTTGAAGTAAACCATTCTCATTTGTAACCTGAATGAGATAAATGCCCGCAGCGTTCGGCATTACAAAATCGAAAGACTGAGTGGCATTCAAAACACTGGTATGAATCAGTTCACCAAGCGGATTGTAAATTCTAATGGTAACATCTCTCTCAATTTCTTTGAAAGAAAGGTTTATTCTGTCCGATGTTGGATTGGGATAGATTGTAATACCAGAATCAGTAGCATCGTCTGTAATACCCAAGGTCTTTTGGCCTTTTTTAAGCCTTTACGTGGCTATCTCACTCCCCAAAAACGGCCAGTAACCGCTTATTAAACCCAATATCCTAAAACTATAAAACGGGATGAAAATCCTGATAACCGTACAAAAATCGAAATCAATCCCCATTTAAGGACGTTGCGCATCAGTCACAGGTGTTGTGTGTAGTATTTCTATTTCCCCTTATGAGAGGAATTGCCACTGACCAATGTCTCACCTTTCTTGTCGATAAGCACACTCGATTCCACCACGTCAATGTGAATTGGAATTAGAAATTTGTGTTTATAGAAATTAGACTATTTCTGCATTTACACCAT
>CALCGD010000157.1 GCA_937900875.1 uncultured Flavobacteriales bacterium | reverse complement strand
ATTTTTCTTATTATCCTTTTCGCATGCGCAAGCACAGCATTGCATTTTTCCCGAATACAAATGTGAGAAAGGATACAATCTAGCCACTGCTCAAGCAAATGGTGAATTCGACAATATCAAAGTTGAGAAACTGGCCCACGATTCTCTATCAACCGGCTTTCTTATTTGGGTAAAAAAGAATGTAGCTGCGCACCGTCATGAATTTCATTCAGAGAATGTTTATGTAATTGAAGGAGAAGGAGAAATGATTTTAGACAAAGACACTTTCAACATAAAACCCGGTAGTTACGTGTTCATTCCCACCAATAAGGTACATTCCGTTAATGTGGATGAAAGCAAAGGAGTTATGAAAGTGCTTTCAGTTCAATCGCCATTCTTTGATGGTATAGACCGAGTATTTGAATAACAAAAAAGCCACCCGAAGGTGGCTTTTCAATTCATAGAACTGAATTTCTATTGACTAACTCCAATCTTAATCACCTTGTGAGTAGCGTTCATTTTGCCATCAACACTTTGCATTTGCACTAAGTAATTTCCAGTAGCAACCAAATTCATTGGAACTACATACTTGGTTTGATAAGCTTCTATCTTATCTGAATGAATAAGCTTTCCGCTCATATCAAACACCTTAATTTCAATATCAATTTCATTATTGCCTAAGTCAATATTCAAAACCTCTGAGGTCGGATTTGGATACATATTTAACCGAATTTCCGCCAAGTTTTCTTCAACTGAAGTAACTGTTAATTGAGTTTGATGAAAGCCCTGCGTTACGATATTGGTTCCGTTATCGTAAGTATCAATCACCACTTCGCCAAGCGTCCAGCTTAATTGCGTTGTTCCATTATCAAAATGCTCTCCTGCACTTGCAATTACCTCAGGAGATATGGATTGTGCCATTCCAAGATACGGAAGAGCAACTATTGAAACGATGGTTAAAAACTTCATGGCTTTTGATTATATAAAACGAATATACAGATCGTAATGCAGATTAGTTTTACGTCATTAAATCTATCATCACTAAATTAACATGAGTCAAGTCGTTCAATTCAATTTTCCAGCCATAATCCGCTTTGGTACTGGCGCGGTAAAAGAGCTTTCAAGCCATCTAAAAGAACAAGGAAAAATGCGCCCTTTGGTGGTCACTGACCCAATTGTTGCCACACTCCCGTTCTTCCTCGAAATTATTGACGACCTTAAAAAAGGTGGGCTTTCCCCCACTGTCTATGCAGAAATGCACAAGAACCCTGTAAAATCAGATGTTCTAAACGGAAAGACAGCTTTTGCTGGTGCCGATTGCGATAGTATTGTTGGTATTGGTGGCGGTGTTGGGCTAGATGTAGCACGTGCTATTGCTTTGGCAATCAATCATCATAGAGATTTGTTTGATTATGATGATTTGATAGGAGGCGATAAATACGTGACTGAAGATGTTCCGTATTTCGTAACCGTTCCAACAACAAGTGGAACCGGAAGTGAGGTTGGAAGAAGTGCCATCATTGCAGATGACGAAACCCATCAGAAAAAGATTCTATTCTCACCAAAACTATTGGCAAGCAGAGTTTTTGCCGATCCGAGTTTAACGTTTGGGCTTCCTCCATTTGTAACAGCGGCAACGGGAATGGATGCATTGACACACAATATGGAAGCATATGTAGCTAAAAACTACCATCCAATGTGCGATGGTATTGCGCTTGAAGGAATTAAGCTTATAGCTAAATCCATTGAAAAGGCCACCCACGAAGGGCATAACGAAATAGCAAGAGCCGATATGATGCTGGCAAGCCTTATGGGTGCAGTTGCTTTCCAAAAAGGATTGGGCGTAGTGCATTCTCTCGCACACCCTATGTCTCAATTATTAGACACGCACCACGGATTGGCAAATGCGGTAAACCTTCCTTACGGTATGAAATTTAATTTACAAGGATTTGAAAGCCGATTTGATGATATGGCTAACGCTTTTGGACTAAAGAATGGAAATGGAATTCAACTAATAGACGAGCTATTTAAACTAAACGAACGATTAGGGCTGCCAACCAAACTTTCTGCCATTGACGTGAAAGAGGAACATCTTGAGCCATTGGCGGACCTAGCATTTGCAGATTTCTGCCATCCAAACAATCCTAAACCTGTTACCAGAGCAGACTTCAGAGCTATTTATCAAGAAGCATTTTAACTTCGCTGAATGAGTATTTCAGCAGAGCATGCCGTACAACATATAAATTCAGGTAACCACATTTTCATTCACTCAGCTGCTGCTGCGCCTCAAGAACTCATTCGTGAGTTAGTACTTCGAAATGATGAGCTTTCTGAAGTAACGGTCTATCAGATACACACAGAAGGAATTGCCCCTTATGCAGATGAGGCAATGGAAGCCTTCAAAGTGAAGTGTCTTTTTGTTGGGCCGAACATTCGTAAATCCATTCAACACGGACACGGTAGCTACATACCAGTTTTCTTGAGTGAAATTCCTCGGCTATTTCGAGACAGGATTCTTCCGATTGACGTAGCACTCATCTCTGTTTCTCCGCCCGATGACCATGGCTTCTGCTCGCTTGGTCCTTCTGTGGATGTTACCCACGCTGCAGTTCAAGCGGCTACAACGGTAATTGCTCAGGTAAACAACTACATTCCGAGGACTCACGGTGACGGACTCATCCACATCAGTAACATCAATTATTTGGTTAAACACAACGAACCGATTCCTGAGGTTATTAGCGGAAGATTGAGCGAAACTGAAGTGGCTATAGGAAAAAACATAGCCGAATTAGTTGAAGATGGCGCCACATTACAAATGGGCATTGGCAACATTCCCAATGCCGTTTTGGCTTCTTTAGGAAATCACCAAGACCTAGGAATACACACCGAAATGTTCTCGGATGGAATTCTTCCACTAGTGGAAAAGGGAGTGATAACGGGTAAATACAAGAAGAAACACCGTGGAAAGATTGTTTCCTCTTTTGTGATGGGAAGTAGAGCCATTTACGATTTCATTGATGATAATCCGTTGGTGAATATGCTCTCCTCTGAGTACGTAAATAACACCCGAATTATTTGTCAAAATCCGAAAGTAACTGCTATAAACAGCGCCATAGAGGTTGATCTCACGGGTCAGGTATGCGCTGACAGCATTGGGCACAGAATTTATTCTGGTGTAGGTGGTCAGATGGATTTTATTCGGGGGGCGTCATTGTCAGAAGGTGGTAAACCAATTATTGCCCTTCCATCTACAACTAATAAGGGTGAAAGTAAGATTGTTGGACTGCTAAAACCAGGAGCGGGCGTGGTTACTACGCGTGCTCACGTTCATTATGTGGTTACGGAATATGGTGCAGTTAATCTATACGGGAAAACGTTGGAGGATCGAGCAACCGCACTGATTGGGATTGCTCATCCAGACCATAGAGAAGAGTTGGAACGTGCCACCCATGACATGCAGCGATAATGGCGCGACCAATTATTCATACCGCAGTATTAAATGCTCCAATTAAAACGGTTTGGGAAGCAATTACAAACTTTGAAAACTACGGGCTTTGGAATGAATTCTGCCCGAAAGTAAAGTGCGATTTCAGAGAAGGTGGCTCAATTACCATGTACGCCAATATGTTTCCTGGCAGGAAACCAACGAATCAAACCGAGAAATTTTTTGAGATTACGGAACCAAAAAAATTACGGTACGGAATTAATTATGGCTCCATTCTAAAAACGGATAGAATACAAGTACTATTTGAACTGTCAAACGGAAAAACACAATATCATTCTACTCTAAAAATGACAGGAATGCTTGCGCCATTTGTTCTTTGGCAATATAGAAACCCAATAAATAGAGGGTTTGCGTTAAGTATTGCTGGTCTAAAAAAGTATGTAGAACAATAATTAATGTTCATTTTTGAAATCATCAACCTGAAATCTATTTTATCTCAATTATGAAAAACACAATTATTGCAATCGTTGCACTTTTAGCAACCACAACGTTCGCCTTTGCTCAAGATAAAGCAGCAAGCGGAGCAGCATTCAAATTTGAAACAGAAACATTGGATTACGGAACTATCGAAAATGATTCGGATGGTAATCGTGAGTTCAAATTCACAAATGTTGGAACAGAACCTTTGATTATTTCAAATGCGAAAGGTTCTTGCGGATGTACAACTCCAGAATGGCCAAAAGAGCCAATCGGACCAGGAGAAACTGCAGTTATAAAGGTGCATTACGACACCAAGAGAACTGGCGCTTTTGAGAAGACAGTTACTCTGACCTCAAACGCTGTTGAATCTGCCAAAGTGCTTAGAATTAAGGGTGTAGTTAACCCACCTGCTGAGCACGATGTAAATGATGGAACAGATCATTCTGGTCATAATCATTGATTAAAAACCCACTAAAAAGAAAGCCGTAATGAATTCGTTACGGCTTTTTTTATTGCTTAAATTTCTAAGGTTTTAGTCTGAGATTTCAAACCGAGACCTGTTCTTAATCTCTTCTGCCAACAATTCTGTTGGGTCTTCATTTTCTTTCACTTGAAGAAAACTTCCTGCGCCAAGACCTGCCAATTTTTTCATCAATCTTCCCGCCTCTCTATCGTCTCCAAACCCAATTATGGACAAGACTATTCCTTTGTCAGAATTAGATTTCACCATATTAACCGCATCCTTTTCCGAAAATTTGGATGAGTTGAACTTTCCATCGGTAGCAATAATTAATTGGTTGTTACCCCCGCTTATAAGCTGCTTTTCTAGACTCTCGTAAGCCGATTCTAATCCTTTCACACCATTGGTGTACCCAGTTGCCTCCAAGCTATCTACCAAAGACAAAATCGCAAGATTGTCCTTAACAGGGGTTGGTGGCAAAACTTCCCAAGAGCTTGAATTGTAGGCAATAATGGTCAGTACGTCCACTTCTCTGAGCATTAAAACCAATCTTCGAATGGATGATTTAAGCTTATCCATTTTATGGTCATCCTTCATAGAACCAGATACATCCAGAAGGAGCAACACATTATTTGGGCGATACTTTTCTGATGAAAATTCTGGTTCTGGTTCTAATACTAATGGAGGCTCAACGCTAGAAATTGACACTTCAGACTCGGCCAACGCAGCTTCTACGGCTTCTTCCACATTTACTGTCTCAATAGGGGCTGCCTTCACCACAGCAGGTTCCGGTTTGCGCTCAATCACCTCTTTTTCTAATAACTCATTGGTTGTAATACCTAAGTCGAATTCCTCCTCAATTATTTCTGGTTCCGACACAAATTCATCAATCACTGGCTCTTTCCACTGCTCATTTGTAGAAATACCTAAGTCAAATTTTTCTTCCTCCACCTCCGCTGCTACAGGTTGTTCCTTGATTTCAGGACTTGTTTCCTCCCATTGATCGTCAGTATTAATTCCCAAATCGAACTTCTCCTCAATTTCATCTACTGGGGCAAGTACAGTTTTAGAACCTCTTTCAACCTTAATTTCAGGTTCGGTCTCTTCCCATCTATCATATACAATCTCCTCAATTTCATCTTCCATTTCGGTCGATGTCCGTGTCAAATAAACAACCTGATTTCTATCTCTCTTTGTGAAAACAATCTCTGCCTCGGCTTTTTCATAGCCGTTTTTGGCAGCTATCGCAATGTACTTTCCTGGTTCAATCCAGTTAACGGCTACTCCGTCCAAATTGGTTCCGTTAATTGCCTTTCGAAGGCCTCGGTCATAAATCTCAATCTGCACATTAGGTATCGGAAGATTCGTTTCGACATCAACAGCTTGAACCACATTTGGTTTTGTTGAACGTACCGTTGGTGTGCTTTGAAACGTTGGACAAGCCGTAAGCGCATCTGCATAAATGCTTTTAATATTTCCCTTTACAATTAGTTTTTCTGCACGATTTGAAGCATTGGTAAAAACTTCTATTGTCTTAGAAAAATTTCCTGTTTCTGCCGTGTAGTAAAGAATTTTAATTTCTCCTGTTTGGCCAGGTTCAATCGCTCTGTTCGGGTAACTAACCAAAATGTCTCGTCCGTGTTTTTGTGGCAAAAACATGAGCCGCTTATTTCCTGTATTCTTGAATTTGAACACAGCTGGTGGGCTATTCCAATCTCGTACCGTACCGTAATTTACCGTGGTCGATTCCCAATTCACTTTCTGCGCTGAGATTGTCAGTGGAAACAGAAGTAGCAATATGTTAAATAGTTGTCTCAATAGTGGATAAAGTTAACCAACGGAACAAGCACGGACGTATTGCCGATGTATCTTTGACGCATGATTAAAATTGGAGTTTCTGCATGTTTTTTCCATCCTGATTTAGACAGGGCAACCTTTGGGCCAAAAACCCTTTCGTATCTCGAAAACGATATGGCCCAATATATTGCTCAACCCGGAGTAATGCCTGTACTGATTCCCGAATTGCCAAAGGCAGAAAAGCTGGCTATAATTCGTGAAATGGACGGTTTACTACTGCAAGGGGGGGCTGATCTTGCTCCTGAAACCTACGGAGAAAAGCCCATAGGAAGATGGCTTGGAGACCGAATTAGAGATGAGTACGAGTTGGAATTAATGGCTCTTTTCTTAGAGCAAGAAAAACCCGTTTTGGGAATTTGCCGAGGTTTTCAATTAATGAATGCCTATTACGGAGGATCACTCTTCCAAGATATTGCATTGCAACGCGAGAACAGCATCGAACATCGAAATGCAATTGAGTATGATAAAGTGCATCATAAAATTCGATTTGAAGAAGGCGGATTATTGGAAAAATTATACTCAGGCGCGAAGAACCCGATGGTAAATTCTGTTCATCATCAAGGAGTTAAAACTCTTGGAAAAGGATTGTTACCTGAGGCATTTTGCGTGGAAGATGACATGTTGGAGGCCTTTATTTTGGAAGATGCTAAACCGGGTAAGGTTATGGCCGTGCAATGGCATCCTGAATTCTTTCACACGCTTGGCGATAAGCTCATTGACCCACTCAAGATTATAGACACATTTCTATCATTCGTTAAAACAGATAAATGAAAATCATTAATCCCGCTACAGAAGCGGTTATCAAAGAAGTATCTGCTGATACAGCAGCTAGCATTCAAACCAAATT
>CALCGD010000156.1 GCA_937900875.1 uncultured Flavobacteriales bacterium | reverse complement strand
TTTCTATTTATAGCCTAGTTGGTTCATTTTTGTTTTTCACTTACGGCAAAGAAGGATCTCACCTTCTTATCAATAGCTACCATTCCCCCTATTTAGACCTAGCATTCAAGTACATTACCCATTTAGGCCATGGTTTATTGCCTGTAGCTGCGGTTGTCTTACTGTTAATGGCTCGATTTTCCTGGGCATTGGGATTAGGTGTTTCTAGTTTGTTGATGGGAGTAATCGTTCAAACTTTAAAACGGTCAGTTTTTGCAGGCGACCATCGTCCTGCTATGTTTTTCGAGGATGGCACTTTACCAAGTATTGAAGGGATAATATTAATGTCTAGTCATAGTTTCCCCTCAGGGCATGGCGCCACGGGACTTTGCCTTACCGTAATGTTTGCATACATAATCAATCAAAAATGGGCTACCTACTTACTAGTAGTAGTAGGAATGTTGGTAGCCTTTTCTCGAGTTTACATTTCGCAACACTTTATTCAAGATACTATTGTTGGAGGGTGGATTGGATTTGCAATGGCTTATTTAGGATACATATTCATCGTTCATTATGCCGAAATGAACCCAGCATCAAAGTTAAATAAGAGATTTTGGCCTTGAGCATTAAACGAGGCCTTCCATATTTCTTACTCGGACTAGTCGGATTCTTACTTTTTGTTCCTTTCCTTAATGGCGCTCATCTGTTTGATTGGGACGAGGTGAATTTTGCTGAAGCGGCAAGAGAAATGCTGTTTACGGGTGAGTTCACCTATGTGCAAATCAACTTTAAACCTTTTTGGGAGAAGCCTCCCCTATTTATTTGGCTGCAAGCACTAAGCATGTCTGTTTTTGAAGTGACAGAATTTGCCGCAAGACTACCAAACGCCATCTGTGGAATTCTCACAATTTTGGTTCTTTTTCAAATAGGAAAAAAACTAGTCTCAAGAAATTTTGGTCTGCTTTGGGTCCTAGTCTATTTAGGCTCTATGCTTCCCCAATTTTATTTCCGTTCGGGAATAATTGACCCATGGTTTAATCTCTTCATTTTTTCGGGAGTCCATCAACTCGTTCTAGCCACCCGAACTCCAATTATATCAAGAAATAATTTGGCTTTTTCGGCCTTGTTAATTGGGTTAGCTGTTATGACTAAAGGTCCAACTGCTGGAGGTTTGATAGGAATTTGTGCAGGTATTTATTTTATCACATCATTCAATAAACATAACTGGAAACTACTGGATGCCTTCTTATATGGAACTACCATTTTCGTAGTCGGATTTTCGTGGTTTCTTCTCGAAATTGCTCGAGGCCATGGATATGTGGTTCAGGAATTTGTCGATTACCACATTAGACTGTTCTCGCAAAGCGAAGCAGGGCACGGACAGCCATTTTATTATCACCCCTTGGTGCTGCTTTTAGGCTGTTTTCCGATGTCGTTGTTTTTAATCTTCAGCTGGGCACGAAAAGTTGATTCTCCTACAGAAGTGGCGCACTATAAAAAATGGATGACCATCCTTTTCTGGGTTGTGCTGATCATCTTTTCTATTGTAAAAACAAAAATCGTCCACTACTCCTCGCTCACATATTTCCCGATGTCATTTCTAGCGACTTGGTTTATATATCGCAGTATTAAGAGCGAATCACCAATCAAAGTCTGGCAACAGCTCCTAACCTTAACTTTTGTTCTAGTATTAGGGGTGGCATTTTTACTGCTTGGTAATCTTGAGAGTATTAAAGAGCCACTTCTTGAGTTACTGAAGAACGACAAACTTGCACATGGAAATTTCAGTCAGAATATACCTGATGGACCGTTCGATTGGTCGATTGGAGTGTTATTTCTAATAGCGGGAACGTACTCAGTTTTCTTAATCAATCGCCAAAAGACGAAGCAAGGAATCATTGGTTTATTTAGCACAAGTCTAATTACTGTTATGCTTCTATCGGCTTTAATTGCCCCTAAAATTGACAATTATCTGCAGGCAGATTTGTTTGCCTTCTACCAAGAAAAATCAGAAACGCATTATATACAACCACTCGGAATGCATTCTTATGCGCACCTATTCTATGGAAAGCGAACTCCTATTTCCGAGAATCCTGAAGACGAGGCTAAATGGATGTTATTTGAAAAAATAGACAAACCTGTATATTTCATTTCACGAGCTCAGGATCTTGAAAGTAATCTGAATTACTTTCCACACTTAAAGGAAATTGACCGTAAAGGTGGATACGTAGTTCTAGTTAGAACGGACGATAATTATCCTTTTTGAGGATCTTGATAAATCCGAAATTTAGCTAGACCCCACATTTGCATTCTATGCATTACTGAAGTCTTCAGTACACCTAATCCGTAAGTAACGCTTCTGCTGAAGTTGATAGACGAAGCTTCTTCAAAGTACTTAGTTGGACAAGTAACTTCTCCTATTTCAAAGCCTTTCATAAAAATTTGACTCAACATCTGATTATCAAACACAAAATCATCAGAATTAGCTTCAAAATCAATTGCTTCTATCACTTCTCTAGAGAAAGACCTGTATCCAGTATGATACTCAGATAGCTTCTGGTTTATGAGAATATTCTGTGTGAGCGTAAGAAATCTATTTGCGATGTATTTGTAGATAGGCATTCCTCCAAGCAACGCACCCTTCCCTAATATTCTAGACCCTAATACTACAGGATAAACGTCATTGGCAATCATGTAGCTCATAGAATGGATGAGCTTTGGAGTATACTGGTAATCTGGGTGGAGCATTATTACGATGTCTGCCCCCAATTCTAAAGCTTTGTTGTAACAAGATTTCTGATTACCACCATATCCGCGGTTCTTTTCGTGTTTTACAATGTGCTTAATACCCAAGCGCTTACCCACTTCAACCGTATTGTCTGGACTGGCATCGTCAACCAAAACAACTTCATCCACAATCTCCATAGGGATTTCGTTGTAAGTTGTTTCCAATGTAGACGCGGCATTGTAAGCCGGCAATACTACTACTACTTTTTTGCCGTTTATCATCGGGCGGCAAATGTACAGGATTGAACCATTATTTAATATCGGTTCTTTCACCGTGTATATTTGGCCTCAAATCTGAAAAGCAAGTGAAGAAACTGCATAAACTGGTCATAAGCTCGTACATCGGGCCATTCGTTATGACCTTTTTCATTTCGCTCTTCATTTTGCTCATGCAATTTTTGTGGAAATACATTGACGATTTAGTAGGTAAAGGCTTGGAATGGCTGGTTATTGGGGAGTTAATGTTTTACGCCTCGGCCAGTTTAGTTGCGCTTGCTCTGCCTCTTTCTATTCTCATATCATCTATAATGACGATGGGTTCGATGGGCGAACATTACGAACTCGTTTCACTGAGAGCTTCCGGCATTTCATTAAGACGGGTGATGTATCCGCTCATCATTTTCTCATTACTCACAAGCATTCTAGCGTTCTATTTCTCAAACAATCTCTTGCCCATTGCCAATCTGAAAATGGGTACTCTTTTGTACGATATCAGGCACAAAAAACCAACTATGGACTTGCGGCCTGGCATCTTTTACAAAGGGCTGGACAATTATGCTATTCGAGTTGGTTCAAAAGGTGATGACGAGATTTCTTTATACGATTTGATGATTTATGATCACACTGAGAACAAGGGAAACAACAAAGTCATCTTGGCCGATTCTGGCAGAATGGAATTTGAAGGTGATAGATATCTTTTACTTACCCTCTTTAGCGGAAATAGCTACGAACAACAAGACAATCGCTCTCGAGAAGAGAAAACTTATCCCCACATGCGCAGCGAATTCCAAAAAGAGGTGATTCGGTTTGATATGTCTGAATTTGGTTTGAGCAGAAGCAACGAGGAGATTTTTAAGGATAACTATAAGATGCAAAGCTTGGGTCAGCTTTCTACCAACATTGACACACTAAAGCTCAATTTAGAAGAACGAAAAGTAAATTATTACGAAAACCTCAAGCGTAATTTCATTCACTTGAATAAGGATACTGGCTCGACCTTTTTAGGATTGAAACCATATGATTCTGCCCTCTCTTTATTTGAGCACCCACAACACGCAAGAATTGTGGAGGCTGCTCTCAACATGGCAAGAAGCACTAGGTCTTATACTCAGTCTGCACGAGATGATGTTAAAGCACGAACTACACGACTAAATAGGTATTGGATTGAGGTTCATCGCAAATTCACTCTATCAATTGCTTGCCTCATTTTGTTCTTTATAGGAGCGCCACTAGGAGCAATTATTAGAAAAGGAGGACTCGGGCTTCCTACTGTATTTGCCATCATTTTCTTTCTCATTTACTACCTCCTCTCCATTACGGGAGAAAAGTTTGCGAAAGAGGGACTTTGGACCGTTTTTGAAGGAATGTGGCTGTCGTCAATGGTACTTTTGCCCGTTGGGCTTTTCTTAACCTACAAAGCCACCACCGATTCTAAGATCTTTGAATGGGAATCATATTTCAAACCAATTGCTAGGGTAATAAAAGTCATAGCAACGAAAATGTCAGGCAAGTGAAAATTCTACAGGTCTGCCTTAAGCCCCCTTATCCAAAAGTTGATGGTGGTTGTATGGCAATTGCAGCCATAACTGAAAGTTTGCTTTTAGCCAAACATGAGGTAAAATGCCTCACAATTGCAACACACAAACATCCATTTAAGGAAGATAAAATCCCGAAATCTGTGTTGGACTCCACGAAAATGGAGGCCATAAAACTTGACACGAGGATTAAGGCTTTTGATGCTTTTGTGAACCTGTTCCAATCCTCATCCTACAACATTGATCGTTTTTATGATGAAGATTTTGAGACAAGGTTGACTGAAATCGTACGTGAAACCAAATTTGACACAATCATTCTTGAAAGCGTTTTCTGCACGCCTTATATCGATGCGCTTAGAAAAGCAACTGAGGCTAAAATTGCAGTTCGCACCCATAATGTAGAATACCATATTTGGAGAAATTTGGCAGAAGGGCAATCAAATATTGTGAAAGGTTGGTACATGAACCTGCTTGCCAAACGCTTAAAACGCTACGAACTTTCCGCTCTTAACAAGGCTGATGGAATTCTAGCCATTACTGAAACTGACAAGTCGGCTATGATTTCGGACGGGATAACAACTCCGATTTCTGTCATTCCTATAGGTATGGACATTAAGCGATTTCCCGTTCCAAAGAAGACTTCAAGTCTTAGTTTGTATCACGTTGGGTCCATGGATTGGGAACCAAATATTGAAGGAATTGACTGGTTTTTGGAAGATGTTTGGCCTTTGATAAATTCAACTTTCCCAAATCTTGAATGCCATTTGGCGGGCAGAAACATGCCTGACGATTTCTTGGAACAAAATGGGGATAAACTGCACGTTTCCGCAGAAATTGATTCCGTTTTAGACTTCGTTAAGGACAAACCAATCTCAATAGTTCCTCTTCTATCTGGCAGCGGAATGCGAGTGAAAATTGTAGAGGCATTAGCTTTAGGCAAAGTGATTATTAGCACTTCTTTAGGAGCGACTGGTATTCCTTACACCGATGGAGAAAACATTCTAATTGCTGACAGCCCTGAAGAATTCGTGGAAAAACTCAATATTCTAGTTCAAGATTCATCTCAGATTACCAGAATTGGTCGTAATGCGAGAAAACTTGCCGAAGCTGAATTTGACCTCCAATCGCTCAGTTCTAAATTGACTTACTTTTGCCGAGAGTTAAGCAAAACCAATTAAGTGCGTCTTTTTGTTCTTCTTTCTAGATTTCCATTTCCGCTAGAAAAAGGCGACAAACTCCGAGCGTTTCATCAGCTTAGAATTCTTTCTAAACACCATTCAATTCATTTGTGCGCATTGCATGAGGAAGAGTTGGAAGAAAGCTGGGTTTCTGAGGTCAAACAATACTGTACTGAACTTAAAACCATACGTATTTCTAAGGCTTCTCAAGCGCTTAGTCTTGGTTTTTCGCTCCTAGGAAAGGAGCCATTTCAGGTCGCATACTTCTATCAATCTGCTGCTCAAAAACAGGTTTTGGACTG
>CALCGD010000155.1 GCA_937900875.1 uncultured Flavobacteriales bacterium | reverse complement strand
CGTTCCCAGGGTCATCTACCGCAATGTCTCCTAAAAATATGGAGGCTGTAACGTAGGTCCATTGAAGAACTCCAACAGAGTTGTATTTCTGAACCTGAAAGTTGGTGTGATTTCCATGCACCACAATATTACCAGCCGCATCGTCTTGTATATCCAGCGCTCGGTTGACATCGGGATAGCTTGTATTAACAACCCACGGATCGATTATAAATCCTTCAGAATGTGCTTGGGGTGTGGCTTCAACATCAAAACTTACCTCATTACCGTTCAAAGCGTAGGATATTGAAACTGCAGTCTTCGACAATGATGTTTCCGCAGTTGGCGCCAAATCTTTCATTAGCGTCATCAAACTCTTGATGAGCAAATTTCCCTCGTCATCTAAGGAAACTGATTCCGCTCCATCCCAAGATAGTTTGATAGCTGGAGTCTCAGTTCCAGCTGCAATCTCAAATCGATACTTGATTCCGCCTTCTTGGGGAAGCTCAAAAACCATATCAACCCCATCATATACGTTCTTATATGTAAGTTGATTAAAGGCTGGAACAAAGTTGATGTTGGGTTTAGCCCCTAGTCCTGTGTAGTTGTAATACTCGTGAACCTCGTCAAAGGATAAGACTTCAGGGTTTTGATTGGCATCTAACCAGTTTAATACAACCGAATGCCAGGTTGTTTCAATTCCTCTTTCCTCGGGTTCGTTCGGTAATTTAACTCGTTCCCCTTTCGGGATTACCTTTCTCTCTGGAAAACGAAAAATGATGTTTTTACGAGTGAAATATGCGTTGTACTCTGAGTTTTCGAGTGCAAAAAGCACCTCATCTTCTAACTCAAGCCCTTGTCTTTCTAGCTTGTCTTTAAACTGACCCCTTTCTTCAATAAAAACGCGATTTACAAACGGTTCTACCAGCAAACTTGGGGTATTAGTCTGACCTACTGCCGTACTAAAAAGTACCGCTGTAAAAAGTAAAACTGCCAAAAACCTAAACTGGTTCATATGGGTTGCAACCAAGAGTTGGGAGAATAAATTTAGTCTTTATCCGCTATCGTACTAGACCTAATAGATTGCCAGAGGTTGCTGAAGGGGCGCAGTAAGTTGCTCCAAAGGGTCTCGTAATTAGAATCTTCGTGCTTTCCAAGCCCAAATTCAATCTTAGAAACAGCCTCCGACCTTACCAAGGTGCCGAACATCCAATCCCAAATAGCAAGTTTTGCCCCCATGTTTCTATCAAAATGTTCCTGCTTATTGCTGTGGTGAATTTGATGTTGGAAAGGGCTTATAAAGATGTATTCCAGCCAATTGAAGTATTTAAGTGGGATATGAGAATGGCGAAGGTTTGAGCCAAAAGCAAGAAAAGCAAAACTGAAGACGTTAGCTCCGATAAGGGTTAATTCTTCTAAATGGTGAGCAGACAAATACCTAAAGACTCCAGTTACAACCCCCAAAACCAGAATACTTCTGGCGTTATTAATAATCAACTCTATGGGATGAATTCGGTACTGTGTGATTGGATTAAGCACTGTTGCTGAATGATGTGTTTTGTGAAACTCCCACAGCCACGGAATTTTATGCATGAGATAATGCACTACGTACGTTGAAAAATCGCTAGCCAACGTGATAATTATGGTGTACAAAACGATGGTACTAGTTGCAGAAAGCGAACGATTAGGATAGCCGAAAATTTCAGGCAAAAACGCTTCCATTTTGTACGACAAGTAAAAGCCAAAAATCAAGTAGGGCCCAATCAGAAATACCTTAAATATTGCGTTGAAAAAGATTAAAGCATAATCCACTCTAGCCGAGGCGCT
>CALCGD010000154.1 GCA_937900875.1 uncultured Flavobacteriales bacterium | reverse complement strand
ACCGATTGTTGATTTAAATCGGTTTTTGACGCTGAGAACGTACCAATGATTCGATTGTATACAATAACCTCGTATTCGAACTTTTGGATTTTCGTACCTGTTCCTGTTGATGTGAGCAACAAGACTATAGGTAGGCTGAATAAAAAAAGCAACTTTTTCATGCTTAAGATTTTGTTCTTGTACTCAAATTTGAGGTTATTGGTTCAAGTTGTTGGTCGATAATCCGACATCAAGCATTAAACAAAAAAAGGGCAGCTACTCGGCCGCCCTCTGGATGTATTTCACATGTTTGCTTAATACGTCACGTTTAAGGTGATTGTCGCAAAAGTTTGAACAAACTCAACCTTAGTCACAGCACCATTTTCGTATGTGTACCTCTCAACTCCGCCATTTGGCAATTCAACCTCGTACCTATGATTACCCAAATCGGTGACAACTAAATCTTTGCCATACTTTTCATAAAAGAGTATGCTTCTACCGGCTGGCTCTTCAAAGTATACACAGGCAGAACTATAGGTAACCAAATCGTAACACATCTCAGTGAGCCGCTCTCCATCTTGCTTTACATATTGAGAGCCATCCCAATGAATGACTGTGCTAGATTCTAATTTCTCATTTACCCAAGTTTTAATATCGGACGCAATCAGTTTTGACTGATCATAAGAGCTAAGCATTACAAACTTGTGTTCTGCTCTTCTAATAAGACCGGCCGAAGTGGTGGTTTCAACTCTATAATTTGAAGTGCCATTTACATCCGTTTTATTTACCTTATAAGTTCCAATTGGACGACCGTCTAACGATACATCATAATTGAAATCTTTAACCGTGGCCATTGGCCCGAAAGAAGAAAGGAAGTAGATGGCTGGGATGATTATGATTACGAGCTTTTTCATAATTGTGCATTTCTATACTCTTACCAAATAGTTCGACAAGTCGTTTGGTCGTTGGTCGGTGGAATGCAGTCGTTAGTGGAAAATGTGACAATTTGAGCATTGAAATAGGCTGATTTGTTGAATTGTCGGATATTTTCTGAAATTAGCATCAGATAATTTACAATGCACGCATTGCTTTATTAAAACGACATGAGCCATCCAAAATATCCACACCTATTTGAACCACTAGATTTAGGTTTCACCAAACTGCGCAACCGAACCCTTATGGGCTCCATGCACACTGGATTAGAAGAAGAAAAAGGTGGTTACGAACGTATGGCAGCTTATTTCGGTGAACGAGCTGAAGGCGGTTGTGGTCTAATTGTAACCGGTGGCATTGCACCAGACCGACATGGCTGGACAAGCCCGTTTGCAAGTACCCTGTCAAATAAGCGCACTGCAGAAAAGCACAAAGTCATTACCGAAGCAGTGCACAAACATGATGGAAAAATCTGTCTGCAGATTCTGCATACAGGAAGATACAGTTACAGTCCAATAGCAGTAGCACCTTCAGCGTTAAAATCACCCATCTCGCCATTTAAACCTTGGGCTTTAGGAAAAGCTGGGATTGAACGAACCATCAAACATTTTGTGCGTTGCGCCAAATTGGCTCAATATGCAAACTATGATGGCGTGGAAATCATGGGTTCAGAAGGATACTTGATTAACCAATTCATTGTAAAGAAGACAAACAAGCGCACCGATGAATGGGGCGGAAGCTACGAAAACCGCATTCGTTTTGCCTTAGAAATCATCCGCAGAACGCGTGCTGCAGTTGGCGAAAACTTCATCATTATTTTCCGTCTTTCCATGCTCGATTTGGTAG
>CALCGD010000153.1 GCA_937900875.1 uncultured Flavobacteriales bacterium | reverse complement strand
AGAGATTCTACTCTGGCCTCACTGAACAGCACGTCCACAATGAAGCACAACGGTCAAGTATATGCGCAGTGTGGGCGTTTAGCCTACATTATCGCATATACAATGTTGTGTGTCGTTATTCTTCTCCAATATGGATTTTGTAGAATTTCCAAACTTCTTTAGCTACATTCCTTCCTAATTCCAATCCTGCTATATTATCTGACTGAATATGATACCCTCCTAAAACTCTAGAAATCCCAGCCATATCAGCTGTTTCTGTAAATGTTGGGAATTTCAAAGTTATCGTATCTCCCAAATTATGTGGCTCAGTTAAGGCTCCTGCAACCATCACTGCTTCCGAACCAAATGTGTCACTACCCGTCCACATTTTTAATGCTTCTGCACAACCACCACTAATTGTACTATGACCTGAGGTATAACTTGGAAATGGTGGGCATAAAAACACATCGGGTGAATAAGGTCGCCATTCTGAGCCATCCATTTCTATCATTCCTTTTCCTTCTCCGCCCCAAGCCTTTATTTTTTGTTTTTCATAATATAGGTGTACTAATGCATAAGGTCTGGCATAGTCATAATACATTTTTGAATCCCAAGAAGCAATGAAGGCATCCATCGCAACTACTTGATTATAGAAATACATTTTTACATCTTGGTCAAGATTGTGATTATCCCTTCGGGAAACATCTTGTGCAAATTTTAACCAATGTCCTGCTTGCTGAACCGATTGTGGACCATCTCTCATGAATTCGACCAATGCTTTTTGGTAATCTGTTAAGTTAGCTTGCACTTCGATAACCTCTAGAACTTCTTTTTCTAATTGGTCTGAACCTATCATTGGAGGAGGACCAGGTCTAAACTGGTCTCCTGATTTTAAAGCGATTGGTTTTACTTTATCCCAAAAAGGCGTTAAACAACCTGGGGCAAATTTCCCTCCTTTTCCGTCTGAAAAGTATTTTGGTTGCCAGCGATTCGGGTCAATATTTTTATCGGCTGAATTAACTGGTTCGTACCCCACGTAATTAAAATAAGGCTCACCGTTTGAGCCTTCTTCTTCACCGTATTGATTTGAACCGTCACCTTTTCGAGCTTCAATGACTGCTTTTGCTGCTAAATTGCCAATACCTTCGGGCGTAGTAGGGTCTAAAGATTCATTCATAGGGTCTAAGCCCAAGTCTTTCATGAAGTTTGCAAATAGGGCCTTATCTGAATAATAATATTCATTCATCGCCCCAAAAGCAGCATAGCTGATGGCAATTTCTTTATTCTTTAGCGTGCGCTCTTTTTCCGGTCTTCTCTCTACACCTTCGAGATAGACTGGAATAGCCTTTTCATCGTATTTCGACCAAGCGTCAAAAATGGAAACGAATATCAAACCCAAATACCGAGAAGTGACGGTCGGTCTGGGTTTAAATTTTTCAGTATCATTGGCTTGAGCGGTCAATGCCATATGTCCCCACTTATAGGCGACATTTTCAACTCCTCTAGGCTCCATTGTTTCAATCGAACTCTGTTGTTTCTCTTTACAGCTAAATAGAATTAAAGTCAATAATGCGAGTAAAACTGTTCTTTTCATATTTTATTTATTTGATTTTTCTAATGACACACAACGTTTCGCGCACAGCCGCCGTTTTTTCAATGGCGGCTGTGCGCTGTGTGTGCCCAGCATGGGCAGAAACACTGCCGCAAGGTAGTGCGTTCTTTGA
>CALCGD010000152.1 GCA_937900875.1 uncultured Flavobacteriales bacterium | reverse complement strand
ACTTTTCTATCCGACATGTTTAGAAAATTTCGATTTGCGGATCATTTTCGTGAAGAAATTCGGCTAAATCGCCCAATTGTTTCGAACGAGGTTGGTCATCTTCAAACGTAGCTAAATGCTTACGAACTGTTTCATAGAAACGCTGACCAGCCACCGACATTTTTGACTTGCAACCCAAGCTGTCAACGCCTTGTGCAATTGCCACACATTCGATGGCCATTACTTGGAAGGTGTTGTCTATTACTTTTTTAGTTAGCAAGGCGGCATTAGTGCCCATGCTCACTACATCCTGATTGTCGTTATTGTTCGGAATGGAATGAACCGACATTGGGTAAGAAAGTGTCTGATTTTCTGCCGTGGTTGAAGTTGCAGTAAACTGCATTCCTTGCACGCCAAAATTGTATCCGAGTTTTCCCAAGTTCATAAACGGTGGAAAAATATCGTTCAGTTTATCATTCATCAGGTAATTAAGCTGACGTTCGCAAAGCATGCTCAATTTAGTAATGGCAATTTTCATTTTATCCATTTCCAAGGCTACATAATCGCCATGGAAATTTCCGCCATGATAAACATGCTTGTTTTCAAGATCAACAACGGGATTATCGTTCGTTGAATTGACCTCATCAATCAATACATTCTCGGCATTCTGGACCGTTTCCAAAATTGGTCCGATAATCTGCGGAATGCATCTAAACGAATAGTATTCCTGCACCTTTTCCTTAATTGGCTTTCCGTTTCCAACCTTATCAATATCCTTGAACAGACGATCTTCACGTTTACGTACCAATTTGCTCGTCTCCAGGCACCTACGCATTGCTGCAGCAACCCTTTGCTGTCCTTCGTGCTTTTTTGCTCGATTCAAAAACTCCGAATAACTGTCGTCATAAGAACGAACAATCTCGTTGATTACAGCGCCAATTAATACGGCCCATTTTATCAAACGTGAAGCGTAAATAACGTTCAAAAGACCAATGCCACTCATGCAAGAAGTTCCGTTCATCAACCCAAGTCCATCGCGTAGCTGAAGCTTTATGGGTTCAGCTTTAATTTCTTTTAAAATGTCTGCAACCTTTCGGTTTTCTCCTTTGTAATTCGCCTCACCTTCTCCTATTAATCCGAGCGCCAAATGGGCCAATTGAACTAAATCGCCACTAGCGCCAACGCTTCCGTGTTCAGGTATGTATGGGTAAATCCCTTTCTCAATAAACAGAACAAGTTGGTCAATAACTGGTGTGCTGATTCCTGAACCACCTAAAGCCAGTGTATTCAGACGATTGAGCATCACAGCACGAACATACTGGTCAGGCAAACCAGCACCCATACCGGATGCATGGCTTCGAACCAAATTGTATTGGAGTTGCTCAAGCTCTTCGTTCTCAATACGGTATTGAGCCATTGGCCCAAATCCAGTATTAATTCCGTAGATAATTTTGTCTTTTGAGAACTCTTTTAGAAAGTTAAAACTCTCTTCAACCATGGCACGTTGCTGTCGTGACGGTTGTGATGCTTCCAGTTGTATAACACAGCGGAAGAATTGGTCGAGTGTAAGCGTCTGTCCTATAACGTTAGAATTTTTTGGGTAATCCTTTTTCAAGGGGGTGCAAATTTAATGTTAAATCAATTTTGTTTCCTATCATTAGCAACCATTCTTTTTCAATGGGTCGGATACTTCAGTTTATTTATCTCAAAACGCTAAATTTCAAATGGTTATGGCTATTTGGATTCGCATTGGCATTCGTTATAATGGCATGGAAAGCAAGCCATTTGCACGTAGAAGAGGACATTACCAAAACGTTTCCGCGTACCGAGGAGTTTAAAAAGTACGATAATCTGTACCGTAATTCTTCCATTTCCGGGAATATTATTGTTGCTATAGGTCCATTAACGAACTCATCTAGCGAGGAACTTGTTTCGGTTGGAGAAACAATTCTAGAGCAATGCAACGAATTAGATACTGGATTAATTAAGTCCATTCAATTTTCTGCGGGTGCGGCAAATATGGCAGAAGCCTATGGCAATTACCTACGTAATCTCCCGTATTTTCTTACCGCCAATGAGGTTGACTCATTATTTACTGACTTGTCCAATGACGGTATCGCAACGCGCCTCAGTTCTACTCTCAATCGACTTAGGAGCTACGAAAGCTTAGGCACCAAGAAATTTTTGATGAAGGACCCTTTGCAATTGGGTGCTCCAATCCTTTCTCGTTTAAATAAACTACAAGAAGGAAACGCCTTTAAGATTGTGGACGGATACACGTTTACACCTGACGGAGAATATCTCTTAATGGTAATTAAACCTGTCAATCCTCCTTCCGAAACCGAGCAGAATTCTCTGTTGGTTCATGGATTACAGACTTCGATTGATAGCATTAAAACAGCCCATTCAAAAACAGACATTCTTCTGTTTGGAGGGCCCGTAATTGCTGTGGCGAACGCTACTCGAATTAAGGCAGACACCAGCCTAGTTAGCATTCTGGCAGGTGTGTCCATTCTGCTCTTGCTTATTGGCTATTTCAGGCGAATTACAATCCCAATCCTGTTCTTTTTGCCTGCTGTTTTCGGACTAACATTTGCGCTAGCAGTTATTACCGTAATGCAAGGATCCATATCGGCCATATCGGTAGCGGTGGGCACAATTGTGCTCGGAATTGCAATTGATTATAGCTTTCATTTCTTCAACCATTATCGCGAAACTGGGTCTATTGAAGACACATTAAAAGAAATCAGTTCGCCAATGTTGTTGGGCTGCGCTACAACTGTGGCAGCATTTTTCTGTCTCAATTTATTGCGTTCAGATGTGCTTGCTGACTTTGGAACTTTCGCTGGGCTAAGTTTAATAGGAACGGCATTTTTTGCCCTGCTGGGGCTACCACACTTGGCTCATTTTGCCAAATTCCGACCTCAAAAAGAGTCCAAACCTTCTCAGCCTACCCCTTTTAAATGGAAGGCTTTGCTGTTTGTAAGCTTGGTTGGGTCGACCGTTTTTCTGTGGAATTATGCGGACGAGGTGCAGTTTGAAAACGATTTAAACCAAATCAATTATTTCCCCGAACATCTTCAAAAAGCGCAAGACATTATTGTAGGAGATAGCAACCGAGAAAGTCTGTTCGTTTTGTCTTCAGATTCTAATTTGAGCGAGGCTATTTTCAAAAGTTCCAATCTCAAAACAGCACTTAACGACACAAGTATTCGCTCAACCATTTTGACGGATGTTGTGCTTACGCCAAATCAAATAAAACAGAGCGTTTCTGCTTGGAACAAGCACGTAACTGAATTAGGACAAGGGTTGAAATCCGAATTGATTTCAACCGGAGCTGAACTTGGGTTTCAATCTCAATTCCTTCAGGTATACGACCATTTATTTCGGGAATATGTAGTTGCTGATGAATCCTTTTATCAAGACTTTTTGTTGAATGACCCTGTTTACAGCGAGTTCATTTTTAAAGGAGATGATGGATTCAATGTAGTATCAACGGTCAATTTACTTAAGGATAACAGAGAGTCATTCACAGAAAAGGTTGGTAAAATTGATGGGCTAGAAACAGTTGCAAGGAGCTCGCTGGCTCATGATCTAGTCAACACGGTTAGCGAAGACCTAAACTTCATTCTAATTCTCTCTTCTCTACTTGTATTTGTGGTGCTCCTTCTCACATACGGGAGATTGGAGCTGGCCTTAGTCACCTTCTTACCAATGGCGGTAAGTTGGGTTTGGATTCTTGGAATTTGCGGATTATTCGAGATTAAATTCAACATGATAAACGTGGTGGTTACCACCTTCATTTTCGGATTGGGAGACGACTATTCCATCTTTGTTTCTGACGGTATTTTGAGTCGATACAAATACGGAGTTGACAAGCTCAAATCGTACCGAAGTTCCATTATTCTTTCCGCTATAACAACCATTATTGGAACGGGCGTGCTCATCTTCTCAAAACATCCAGCTTTACATTCTATTGCGGTACTATCGGTTACAGGTATGGTCTGCGTGGTAATTGCTTCACTAACTCTTCAGCCCCTGCTTTACGATATTCTGATTGACAGCAGAAGAAAACGTGGCTTCTCCCCTCTTGAATTGCGCGATTTTCTGCGGGCAGGATTAGCCTTCGGTTGGTTCTTAATAGGTTGTGTTATTCTAACCGCCATTCTTCTCGTGGTGATGATTCTTCCAATCTCAAAAGGGAGAAAACAACGGATAATGATGACGTGCATTAGTTTGCTGATTGATTCCGACTGGCGCACGATGTTTCATGTTCCGGTTCGTTGGTTGAACAAAGACCCTTTGAACAAACCAGCTATATTGATTGCAAACCATGCTTCGTTCGTAGATCTAATGATGCTGATTGGAAGCAGCAATAAATTGCTCCTGGTAACCAATGACTGGGTTTGGAATTCACCGCTTTTCGGGGCTTTCATTCGATTTGCCGAATACATTCATGCGAAAGACGAAACTTCGTGGGATCTTGAGAAAATCAAAAAGAAAGTTGATGAAGGATACTCAATTCTCGTTTTCCCAGAAGGAACACGAACCACAGACGGGCGCATTGGAAGGTTCAAAAAAGGAGCTTTCTACCTGGCCGAGCAGCTAAACCTAGATATTCTTCCCGTTGTAATTCATGGTCTGCATCATGTATTAAGAAAGGGGGACTTCTCGGTGCAATACGGAAGAGTTACACTCAAATATCTTGACCGTATTACTCCCGATTCAACGGAGTTTGGTACTGGATATCGGGAACGCACGAAGGCAATTTCAAAACACTTCAAATCTGAGTTTGAAAAAATCAGAATTGAACAGGAGGATGGCGATTATTTCCATGATAAAGTTCAGAGACTTTACTCTTACAAAGGCCCCGTTCTCGAATGGTATGTCCGCATCAAGTTGATTCTTGAAAAGAACTTTGATGAAATCATTTCGCGGGTTCCGCGAGAAGGAAAGGTCTATGATTTAGGTTGTGGGTACGGGTACCTCACTCACATGCTTGCCATGCAATCATACGATAGGCACGTAATCGGTTTGGATTATGACCAGGAGAAAATTCAACTTGCCTCAAACACGCACTACGCAGTTGGTAATATTGAATTCGAACAAGCCGATTTAACCAAATTTGAACCTGAAGAAGCTGTCTGCTTCATCATCAAAGATGTACTTCATTATTTCCCTGCCGCTGACCAAAAAGCATTATTAGAAAGGTGTGCGGAAAAGCTTCTGCCATGCGGAACCATCATTATCAGAGATGGAATTGAAGATGAGAAGAAAAAGCACGGAGTAACTAAAATGACGGAAGTATTCAGCACCAAAATCTTTGGTTTTAATAAGACTGAACACGATTTAGAGTTCCTACCAGAGGAGCGAGTGGTTTCGTTCGCGAAGAAATTCGAATTGGATTTGGAACGACTTGAGAACAAATCAAGCTCTAACGTCACCTACATCTTGCGTAAATCAGCGTAGTTGAAGTTTTATTACGAATGCGAACTTCGCAGCCGAATGGCTGAGAAGGTGTACGACTTTGTAATTATTGGTAGCGGATTAGGCGGTTTACAATGCGCCTATATTCTTGCAGACCACGGCCATAGCGTCTGCGTTTTGGAGAAAAACCAACAACTAGGCGGTTCATTGCAGGTTTTCAGTCGAGATAAAACTGTTTTTGACACAGGAGTGCATTATCTACCCGCCTTGGATAAAGGTCAAGCGCTTCACTCCTACTTCAAATATTTCGGGCTGACCGAATCTGTGAAATGGCGAAAAATGGAGAAGAACTTTGACCAAATCAGCTTTGACGATGGTTCAAAATTTCACCACGCCAGTTCTTGGACCGATTTCGAAAACACCTTAATTGCCGACTTTCCAGCGGAAGTAAATGCCATTCGGAAGTATTCAAAAACCATACAAGAAATAGTAAAGACTTTCCCGCTCGATCAGCTAGAATTATCAGAGTTCGACCATACTGACGATTCAATTCTAGAACTTTCTGCCAAGCAATTCATTGAGCAAATTACAGACGATGAAAAGCTTCGCGCTGTTCTCGCAGGGTCTAATTTGCTTTACGCTGGTTCGGCAGATAAATGTCCGTTATACATCCATGCTTTAGTCACGAATGGCTATATACAGAGCGCGTATCGTTGCGTTGATGGTGGTTCTCAAATTGCGCGAGAATTGGCAAAGTCAATTCATGAAAAGGGCGGAGACATACTTCGAAGAAAGCAAGTAATTGCGTTTGACTTATCAGAAGACAAATTGAGTTCAGTTACAACTACAGACGGTTCAACTTATCGTGGTAAAAATTTCATCTCTAATATTCAGCCGAAGATTCTCTTAAACGTCATTGGTAAGGAGCATTTTAAGCCATCGTATTTCAATCGATTACAGCGCGTTTCAAACACGCTTTCCTGTTTCACCGTTCATATCGTTTGTAAGCCGAACTCGTTCTCATACCTCAACCACAACATTTATCATCATACTACAAATGATGTATGGATAAAGCCCGATTACGGGGAAGATGAATGGCCCTTACAGTTTATGCTGAGCACACCAGCTACTTCTAAATCGGAAGAATATGCCGATGGAATTTCAATTATGACATACATGCGGTTTGACGAAGTGGAACAATGGAAAGACAGCCACAATTCCATTGTCTCTCCGAGCGAACGTCCTTCGGATTACGAACAGTTTAAGTCAGAAAAGACTGAGCAAGTGCTAAAAGCGGTAGAAAAGCGTTTCCCCGAAATCAGAAATTATATTCAAAGCGTACACGCTTCCACTCCACTTACTTTTAGAGACTACATTGGCAGCGATGATGGCAACATGTACGGAACAGAAAAAGATTATAGGAAAGGACTGACAAACTTCATCTCTCCGAAGACTAAAATCTCTAACCTTTGGCTAACTGGTCAGTATTTAAACTTGCACGGTATTTTTGGCGTTACCATTAGCTCTGTAGTTACTTGTAGCCAGTTTTTGGATAAGAAAAAACTACTTGAAAGAATAAAGCAGGTATGATAAAAGAAGTTGATGTATTGGTAATTGGCGCTGGTCCATCAGGCACGGTCGCATCTACTTATTTGGTAAATCAAGGCTACAGTGTATTGGTGGTTGAGAAAACAAGTTTCCCGCGCTACGTAATTGGCGAAAGCCTGCTTCCGTTAAGTATGGCACATTTTGAAGAAGTTGGTCTTCTGCCTGCGCTCGAAGAGCAAAACTTTGTGGTGAAGGAAGGCGCACTATTCATTAAAGACGGTAAGGAATTCCGTATTTCTTTTGACGATAATTTCACAGAGGGTTGGACCTGGACTTGGCAAGTTCCTAGACGCCAATTTGACAAAGCTTTAGCAGATGCAGCTGAGAAAAAAGGTGTAAACATTAAGTATTTGAGCACGCTCAAATCGATCGATTTTGGCTCAAAAGAGTGCGTAAAATTTGAAGTGGACACGCAGAAAGGCGTAGAAGAATACAGATGCAAATATGTGATTGACAGTAGCGGTTATGGCGGTGTGCTCACCAAAATGCTTGACATTCCTTTGCACATATCGCCAACAAGCAACATGGCTACATATGTTAAGCTGAACGATGACACCAGAGATAAGTGGGAAAATCCAACTCAGATTTCTTTCGAGATTTTAGAGACGGATTTGTGGCTATGGGTAATTCCATTTCATAATGGAAATACATCTCTAGGTTTTGTAGGGAACAAAAAGTATTTCTCAGAGTTTGCAGAAGAAAGTGCAGATGTCACTACTGCTTTCAATAACATGTTTGATCGTTCAATTAAGTTCAAAGAACGTTTTAAAGACCGCGAATATCTCTGGGAACCAAAGGTTCATAAGGATTACATGCGTTCTTCCGAAAAATTCTTTGGAGACCGATTTGTACTTACAGGAAACACAACCGAATTCTTAGACCCCGTTTTTTCATCAGGAGTTGCGTTTGCAACCGAAAGTGGATTGACAGCGGCAAAATTGGTGGAACGAGAACTCAATGGAGAGAAGATAGATTGGCAAAAAGAATACGTTGAACATTTGGAATACGGCATTGATGTATTCAGAACGTACGTGAAAGAATGGTACTCGGGCGATTTGCAGAAGATTTTCTTCCATGTAAACATCAATCAGTTGATGAAAAAACAGCTTACTTCCGTGCTTGCTGGCTACGTTTGGGATAAGACAAATCCATTCGTGCGTAAGCACAAAACCATCATAAACACTTTGGCGCAAGTGGTTGATATTGAAAAAATGAAAAATTGAGTTTCGTTCGAAAAAAGGTTATCAAACCTGAGTACGATGTAATCGTAATTGGTGCGGGAATTAGTGGATTAACCTCTGCTGCTCTTCTCAGCCGAGCGGGACTTTCTGTTGGTGTTTTTGAAATGGATACACGACCAGGTGGTTACTTAGCTGGATTCAAGAGAAAGGAATTCCGATTTGACAGCGCCATTCATTGGCTCAATCAATGCGGACCAAAAGGTCTTGTTACTCGCATTTTCGATTTTATTGGAACCGATCATCCAACAGCCCTTTCTCAGCCAAATATTAAACGCTACCAAGGCGATAATTACGATTACCTCCTTACTGATAAGCCAGATGATTTAAAGGAAGAATTCATCAAACTTTTTCCGCACGAGAAAAAAGGGATTGAACGCTTTTTCAAGGATGCAAAGCAAATTGGAAGTGCGTTTGACAGCTTACCAGCCTTCACGCGATCATTAGAAACCATGAGTCTATTGGAGATGATGGTTTTCAACATGACCCGATTGAAATTTGCTCTCGTCTTCCTAAAACACATTCGTTTCACTGGTCCAGAAGGGACGGTAAAAGGGCTTCAACGCTATTTCAAAGATCCCGAAATGTTGAAAATTTTTGGCTCAGAGGAGGAGCTTCTTTCGTGCTTAGTTCCGATAGGTTGGGCGTATTATGGCGATTATCAAAGTCCACCGAAAGGCGGAAGTCAGGTTTTCCCAGAATGGTTGGATTACGCGGTTGAGAAAATGGGCAACGATGTCTATTACCAATGTCGTGTAGAGAAAGTTGAACTAGAAAATGGTCAAGCTGTCGGAATACAACTTAATCGGAAAGGCGAAAAGTTTAGCGTAAAAGCCAAGCATATTATAGCCGCCTGTGATGTTGAAACGCTTTACGAAAAGATGCTTCCCGAAACTGCCATTCCGAAAGAGGTGAAAGACAAACTTCACAATGCTCAACTGTACAGTTCAGCTGTAACAATTTCTTTAGGAATTGATTGCCCAGTAGAGGATTTTGGATTGGATGATGCCATGCTTTTCATTGTTCGAGATGATGTAAAACGTACCGAACACAACCTAGGCGACCCTCATAAAGCAGGAATAAGCATTCTAGCGCCTTCATTTCGTGACCCTTCTCTCGCGCCAGCAGGAAAAGGAACGATGACCATTTATTGCTACGCCAGCTTTGACCAAGATGACAAGTGGAAAACGGAGGTTGACGAAAATGGAAACCTGAAACGTGGAGAAGCTTACAAGAAGTTCAAACAAGAGTTTGCTGATGTTTTGATTGACCGGGTGGAGAAAAAACTAGGCAAGGAAATTCGTTCGCATATTGAATACTGCGATATCGCCACGCCAATTACGCACTGGCGTTATACCGGAAACCGTGATGGCTCCTTAATGGGTGCTCGTCCAGGAAAAGCCAACATGCAAGCTAAAATTGCGGGACATAAAACGGCTGTAAAAAACCTATGGCTTGGTGGCCATTGGGCCGAATTAGGCGGTGGCGTTCCAATTGCTGTTAAATCTGGAATGAATGCCGCTCTCCTAGTAATCAAGAACCTAAAGCCAAAGACTTACAAGGTAATGGCCAAGTATGTTGACTTGAAAATTACCAAGGAAGAAGCGGACCAATCGGGAGTCCTTGCAGAGTATGATAATTCTTGGGTTCAAGAACTTACGCCAGCTTACAAAAAAGCTGAGAAGACTCTTAATGATTCGGACTAAAATTAGAACGGATACCCGATAGAGAAATTGACTACCACATTTTCGCTAAAACCAGCACCACGCCATACGCCTACGGCATCGGTCCATTTTTCGGAAGATGTGTTGTTTGCGGTTCGTAATGGCGTTGCAAAATCAAATCGTACAACTATAAATTGAAGATCTAAACGAAATCCGTACCCAAATCCCATTGCAATTTGACGGTACCAATCTTTGGTAAATTTCCCGCCAGGCAAGGCGGAGTTCTCATTAACGAGCCAAACATTACCAGCATCGAAGAAAACCGCGCCTTTCAGCAAACTGTAGATTGGATGGCGGAACTCCGTATTGAATTCCAATTTGATATCTCCCGATTGATCAAAAAACGATACACCTGAACCTGAAGCATCATAACTTCCTGGTCCAAGAGAGCGGACCCGAAATGCCCGAATGCTATTTGGTCCTCCGGAAAAATACTGTTTGACATACGGCAAGGTGGATGAATTGCCGTAGGGAATACTTCCTCCGATAAACAAACGATTAATCCATTGGCTTTCGCGCCCAACTTTCGTGTAGTGGCGCACATCAATATCCGCCTTGGCGTATTGCGCATACGGCAACCCTGCAATCTCCTTTTTGGCGCTAGCAGCTGTTTGAATTCCGCCAATGATGTTGCCAGCAATATCCGCAGTAAGCCTAAAAAAGAAGCGGTGCTTTCGATCCTTATCCATCAACTGATTGAAGAGGAATGTGTAGGTAAGCCCCGGAATGAACTGGTCTGCAAAACTCTGTGCCAAAAACGCATTATTCGACAGGATTGAATCGAATTCAGTCGTGGTTCTAAATAGATTAGAATACACCAAATCGATTGGTGTTAAATCATGTGCGATGTACTTGTTTGAGTTCCATTGAAAACCGTATTGAAACTGAAATGACGCTAGATCATAGTACTGCAAACGGCTTATCATGCTTCCGTTTATGCCGAGTTTTGTTTTTGGCACAGAATAGCCGCCTTTGCTTCTAATCTTGATTGGCCATACTCTTGGAAAAGTTAGTCCCGTGGAAAGTTTTACTTGAAAGGAACCGAGTCCTTTTGTAGAGCCTTTAGCAATCTGAAATTCGTAGCTGAAATCGCCAGCAATTTCCAGGATTTCGCCCCCATGGAAGATGTTCTTATTCGTGTAAGAAGCAATCACGGCTGGACCTGCAAAATTGCTCGACTTGGTCACGCCTTGCAATTCCACTTGCAACCCATGTTTCTTGTATGGCGTAAGCTGCATAGATGCATTGAGCAGACCTACTGAATCTCCAGCAAGCGTGTCAGTGGTATAGCGAATACTCACATACTGAAAATTACCCATTGAAGACAACTTCCGGCTAGTAGCAATCCGTTGTTTTTGGCTGAATAAATCTCCTTTTCTTATGCCGATATAATCAACCAAATGCTTGGGCTTGAACTTCCGTTTCCCCTGCCAAAAAACGATGTCCTCAAGTGCTGAACTATCGGTTGTGGATGTAGCCGACTGATTGATATTGTAATCTGGAAAAATCGAAATTTCATTGATACGATAAATGTCAACCGCATCGGCAGGCGTGTTGTCTTTCACTTTGAGATACAAATCCAGACGCTTGTCTTTATACTGATTTGTGTCTGAAATGAAGCTCAGATAATCTGAGTTAAAATGGTAAAACCCTTTGTTTTTCAGGTACGCATCAATACGTGTGCGTTCTTCCTTCATCAACTCTGTATCGAACTGTGAACCTTTCTTTATTAAGGAATCTTTGAGCACACGTTGTAAAGAATCGATAGCCGTGGAATCGGGCAAATAAGTGTAGGTCTGAACTAGATATGGTTCAGGAATATTGACCGAATAAACCATCGAGCCTGTTCTTGTTTTTTCCTTAACCGTTGCGCTTATACTTGACCCGAAATAGCCTCGATTTTCCAATCTATTTGCAAGGATCTTCTCATTCTTAATGGCGTTTACCTGACTGAGATAAACGGGCTCCTCGCCATAGCGTGTATCAAGCTTCTTAAACAGCTTTTTACCAATCTTCTTTTGTGCTTGAAAATGGACCCACAATCCAAATCTTGCACCTAAAATGACCTTGTTTGGCTTAGGGGAAATGACATCTTCTAAATCATACAGTAACGTCTTACTTCCCTTACCTTTCAGCTTCAGTTTAGCGCCCGTATAAAGTTTTTCTCCTTCGGGAATATGCTTGAATGTGTTGCACGAAGCAAGCAGCAATGCAGGCAACACTAACGCCAAAATGATATGTGATTTCCATCTCATCATTCGCTTTTGCTACCTTCCGTTTCTATCTCTGGTTCGTCTTCAAATTCTACTGGTTCTTCTTGTTTTGGTTTGCTTCTCAACAACTCTTTCCAATCATTAAAACTCTTATTGAAAAGCACCGAAAGCCCCATCACGACCACTTGTCCTTGCACCAAGTCTTGAAACTCATTCTTCCTAAACGCTTTAAGACGATAATCGCCTTCTTTTGTGATAAGATATTCGAGGCTGATGTCTCCCAAAATATCGTCAGCCCCATAGCTTTTGTTCTTCCCTTCAATATCTACTTGGCCGCCAACTTGAACCACCACTCTATCATTGAACAACGCCTTGCGAATGTTCACATCCAGCTGCGTTTTATCGTCTGCGGTGCCACTCTGGTAGTCCGTGTAACTGTTAAGGTCAAAGTTGAGCTCAACCCCTTTCAAATACTTTGAACTCAGTGCGTTCAATTGTCCTGTAAGTAATTTACTGGCACTAGAACGCGCCATGCTTTGCGACCCAGAACCACCCATTTGGTCAAAACTTTGTGGTAAAAAACGATTCAGAACGATAAGTGAGAATACCTGCTTGTCAAGTTCAGAAGCATTGCCATTTAGCTGACGAACTCGCTTGTAAACGTTTCCATCTAACGCCTGTCGGGCATTTGGCGGCATGTCAATTCCGAAGAAGATTTCGGGCTTCAGCAATTCTCCATTGATGTTGAGCATCACTTCAAATGGCAATGCCTGCTTGTATTTCGTGAGCGTGGTCGCATCACTTTGGGCAAGCTGATCCGTCATTAAATCACTTGCTGAGGTTTTGAGACTGTACTTCGCTTTCAGGTCAAGCTCGCCTGCCAATGGGTCGCCACTCCAAACAATACGACTACCCGAAACAAGTTCGAATTTGCGCTTGGCAAGTCCGTAGAAATTCAGGTAGTAAAAGCCGCTTTCTACCTCGTAATTTCCAGAAAGTGTGACGATGCCATTTGGCGTTACTTCTGCGTTCAACTTCGCCTCGCCTTGAATTTGAATCTTATCTCCCGAACGTTCGTCAATTACAATTTGAAACTTGGTAGATCGGTCAATTTCTAGATATCCAACTATATCAGCTCCCTTAAACCCAAACAACTCTTCAACCTGTTTATCAGAGGCAAGAATTACATTCAACGTATCCTTCATATTGGCAAACGTCACAAGTCCTTTGCGCTCTTCAATATCCGCTTGAGATTCGGGGACAATAAAAGTGATGTCGGTTCCCTTTAGCAGTTTTGTCTGCGCATTGATTTTAGGTAGGCTTACCTTTCCTCCTAACTTAATATCAGCATCAAAAAATGCTTTTCCGTAGAACAAATCGTTATCATCTCTTGTAGAATTGAGCGGTTGGAAATTATTGGCCACAACACGTAAATCAAACGAAGGGTCAAACATGTTTCGCGTATCAATCTTCCCGTCAATTTGAATTGGGTTTCCGTTTCCATCAACGATATTGAACGCCTTAAAAACAAGACCATCATTATCGATGGTTACCCTATCATTTGGCAGGCTGAATTGAGTGTTTAACTGCGTTACGGTAAAAGCCGCCTGATTAAACGCAACTGAGCCTTCGTAACGAATATCGTTGAGCAATCCCTTAACCGATGTGTGCGCTAGAATGCTTCCGCTGGTCTTCTGTAACTCTCCTCCAGCAAAACCCTCAATCAGTTTTACATCCAAGCGATGCAGATCAGCCTTCAAGTCCAACGACATTTCTTCTTCGGAAATCAACGAACCATTGACTTCCAGGTCAATCGCTTCGCCTTTTACGGTCAAATTAAGGTTGTATTTGTCCTTGTCTTTTGTATTGGCAAGAAGCTTCAATTGCCCCATGTCCAATCCCAATACAGCCAACTGGTTCAGCTTAATATCCGCTTCAATTCCAGGATGTGTATTGAGATTTAGAAGTCGAAGGGTACCGTTCAATTCGCCACTAATCAAACTATCGTTAGCGTTTAGAAAGCTTGTGAGTGACGCTAATTCAAATCCCTCGAAATTCACTTTCATCCCATAAGGATTGCCGCTTTTCAGGTTTTCCAACCGTATGCGCTGAGCTGCATTTGAGAAATCCGTAGAACGAAAAATGACTCCTTTGTCTGTGAATGAGATTTGATTTTCGGCAGGAATGTTCCATTGCTCACTATTAAGAATAAAATCATTCGGAATGAGGCTAACGAGGGTATTCTGAGTAGTCAAATCGATGATTGTTCCGATAGATGCAAGCTTTCCTCCCAACGAATCGGCAATCGCCAGCTTTACATTGGCGAGTTTATCAATCAATCCAAAATCAACTGTAGTTCGATTGATATCAATTGGCCCTCCTTTCAGTTTTTGGAAGGCCAATTTTCCATTCAAATGATCGCCATTTGCCGTGGCAAAAAGCCCAAGGCTATCAAGGGTAATTCCAGCATATACAGTTTTTGGCGCAATGAGATTAAGGTCGAGTTTATTCTGTGATGGATGGAATTCCAGATCAAGGTGGATAGAATCCAACCGCGTTAAATCAGGCAGCAATGCTTCGGTTAACAATAGCGAATTGTTTATCGTGAAATGTGCCGTCACATCCAATGAATCGTCCATAATTCCGTGGTGCAAGGAATCAGTGCTTGCCAGTCGTTTCACGTAATTAGTGAGCGAACCAACAATTGAGTCGATTGAGGTATTTGCTGAGAGATTACCGTTAATAATCTCAGAGTTAAGCGCTAGAAAAGTGCTTTTTGGAGAATTATCCAGCTTTGCGGTTAAAGGTTTCAGGCGATATACCTCTCCCTCCTTTACCAAAATGGCATCTTTTATCCCAAGCGTACTTTGAAAATCAGAGGGCAGTCCGCTGTAAGAAGCCTTCAAATCTCCTCCTAACCGTACATCTTCACTGCTAACACCAAGCGCAAAAAGATTCACTCCTCTAAGATTCAAAAACAGATTTGCGGCTGGTTTAATCGTGTCTAGCAGGGCCTCTAACTGAAGGTCGAAATCGAGGTTTTCGTCATGTAACTCTGCCGTAACATTTGCCTTTTGTTTGTCTGCAGCAACATTCAGTTTTAAGTCTGAATAATCATACTGCTTGAAATTCAATTGTTGAAAGGCAAAGTCTAGATTGGCTATTAGATTGTCGAGCGCGTTTCCAGTTGCGTCAAAATCTAGCGTAAGCGAAACGGTAGCCAATTCTTCAACCGAAGCCAAAGCAGAAACATCAATGTTAGTTAGTTGCAGTTTTCCCTTAGCAGAAGGAATTCCGAATAGGTTTTTGAGGTTCGCGGAAAGACCGATGTTGCCTTTCTCTGTTTGAAGATCGAGTTTGGTCGTCAGGTCCTTTACACCTCCCTTCAAACTTGCCGTCAAGCGCATATTATCAGGAATGGAAGCCGTTTTCTCCTTTTCCTTGATGAAGATTTCGAGGTCTTTTTTAGTGAGGGATAGCTTCAGATTCGGAATATCAACCGAGATAGCGCCCGTATCTGGTAAACCGCGAATAGTTCCATCTAAACTCAATTGGGTGGAGCGAAGCCCAATTGCCTTAAAGTTTCTGATTGTAATCTCGTCCATTCTTCCCGAAACAATTCCGCTCAGTTTTAGCGGATAGTCAACGATGTCTTGAAGCAGAGAATCATCCTTCAAATTGGGAGCGAAATAGTAAGCGTCCTGAATAGAAAGGTTGGCTTGAGTCAAATCAAGATTAAAACTTGAGGATAGGGGATTTTGAATCAAACTATCAATCGATTTATAATCCACAGAAACGTTTGCGCCAAGTTGATTAAAGGGTGTTTGCAGGTTCAAATTCCATACAATCAATTGGTCATTATTCAATTCGACCTTTAGGCCAAGTTGGTTCAGAACAAAACCCGATTTCTCTTTGAGTGCCAAGTGCTTCACATCAAGCTTCGCTGTATTGTGGATGAACTCTACATCCTCCACCAGAAGCTGCAATCCATTGATTCGCATATTGCTTGGATTGAACTCGTTTGGGGTTTCGAATGCGCCTCCAACATTCAAATCTATCGCATTGTCCACCAACTTCAATTTATTCAATTTCAGTTTCCAATTTGGCCAAGCGAAAGGCTCAGGAACAGCTGTTGTATCCTTCGGTTCTGAAGCTGGAAGCTGAGCAAATGCAACAGTGTTTTTCAACGCCAATTCATTTACAAAGACGGCTTGTTTTTGAAGGTCTATCTCTGAATTTGAAATGGCGAGTTCGCCCAATACGGTGCCAACAACAAGTTTATCATCCGGGGAACGATAACTCAATTTGACGTTTTTCAAATTGATGTTATTCCAAGAGATGAAGGGTAGTTGCGACCGGGTTGTATCCTCTTCAGAAGCGGCAGTTTCTAACCATTTCGTTGCATCTAGTGTTACGTTTTCTAGCGCAAGCTCATCCAATTTAATAGCTAATGTGTTCAGGTCGATTTCATCCGTAGTTAAGCTCAACTTTCCTAAATCAAGCTTGGCGTCTAACCCTAGAATCTCATCACGATAGTGCAACTTAAAGCTTGAAAAATGCACAGGACCGATTGCAATTTTTGGCAAGGGAGAATCAGCCTCAGCTACCGTGTCCTCCTCTGCATTGCTAGCAAAGGCATCAATGAGAAAATCGAAATTGAAGGCGCTATCCTGATTACGGTTTACGTTGGCCACAAGGCCATTCCAATTGATTCGGCTTATGTTGATGTTGCCATCAATCAGGGGCAAAAAGGCCACACCAGCCTCCAAATCGCCAACAAAAAGCAAGGTGTCCTTCAGTTGGTCCTCTACATAAATACCTTCTAACTGAATATCGCCACGGAATGTGATGAACAGTTTTTGTAGTTCAATACGAGTGTGCGTTTTCTCAGAGACATACGAAATGGCCTTGTTTGTAATGTACTGCTGAGCCCATGGGGTTCGCAAAGCGAGAATCAACAGAAAAATTAACACGAAAAGGCTCAGCAAAACAATGCCGAGCCATTTGAAAATTTTCTTGAAGATGGTGCGCGATTTACTGGCCATACAGGTTCGCGAAGATACCTAAACGGCATGTGGCAATTAACACCATTTGTAATCGGGAGTACTGGACGAATTCCACAGTTTTGTTAGGAGTATGTAGCCGACAAAACCTATGAAATTGTTTTCAGGTAAAGAGATACTTTCCTAAGCCTGCCTGAAGATATAAAAGGCGCTAAATCCGTCTTTAACGGCCTGCACATGGCACGCTAATTATTCTCTTCTTCTTGCTTAAAGGCCTTTCTAAATTTCTCCAGCTTTGGCCCAACTACCATTCTGCAGTACGAATTACCAGGGTTTTGATCATAATAATCTTGATGGTAATCTTCGGCTGGGTAGAAATTAGTGATTTCTGAGATTTCCGTTACAATTGGAGCTCCGTAAGCATTTTCCACATTCAAACGATTCTTGTACTCCTTGGCCAACATTTCTTGTGTGGCACTGTGATAGAAAATAACTGAACGATATTGCGTTCCGACATCGGCACCTTGACGGTTGAGTTGTGTCGGGTCGTGCGCAAGCCAAAACGCTTCTAGTAGCGTTTCGTATGAAACAATATCTGGGTCATACGTCACCTGAATAACCTCTGCATGACCTGTAGTTCCATTACAAACCTCTTTGTAAGTAGGCGCCTTCACTTGACCTCCGCTGTAACCAGACTCCACCTTAGTTACCCCTTTGATATTCTGAAACATAGCCTCCACACACCAAAAACATCCTGCGCCAAATGTTGCTTTCTCCAATGCGGCTTCGCTTTTATTGCTCATTTTTTTCTCCGTTTTTTCTGTTCCGAAAATAGTCATCGCTCCAATGAGAATGACCGATAATAATGCGATTGAATATTTCATTTCATCGTTTTTTAATGAACAGCATTACGCACTCAAGGTTCAAATTATTGCTGAATCTTAACGGAATAAAAGCCAAATGTCGGGTGGACGAGGTTTCCGATATTCGCCATTGATGAAAGAACTGTACCACGCAGTAGCAGATTTTGTAAAGAAGGATTTCAACTGGGTCGTTTATTGCATAACCATGTTGGTTCTGGGTATATGCATGTACATCAATTATTCGCCAACAGTAGATGTAAGTCCGTTCAATTTAGGTGGAGGGTTTATTCCTAGGTTTTCTTATTACAGCATTCTTTATGGCGGGTCTTACTTTTTAACAGCGTTTCTATGTGCAAATGGTTCTTCGGTCAAATTCCTTAGAGATTGGAAGTTCTGGGTATTGGGAGCATGTTTCGTTTTCATAGCAATGATTCCGAAACTGCACATTTTTCGATTGGTGCAGGTACGAGAATACGGTTGGAATCTGGCAGAAATGGTGTTCGCATCCAAGTGCCATTTCTTCATTCATCAAATGGTAATGGCTCTGGGTGGATTGGCAATTATGAAATTTCTATTTCACAAATGGGCAGTTTTAGATTTTGGTTTTAGAGGCGATTGGCTTACGCTAAAACCGTATTTCTATGTCTTATTACTGGTAGCACCGTTGATAATTGGCGCTTCTTTCTTCCCTGACTTTCAGCAAGCATATCCTCAGTATAAACCTTGGAATTTTACCAACGTTTTTGATTTAGCCATTTGGCAACGAGCCGTGCTTTTCGAACCCAGTTATGCAACAGGATTCGTAGCTGTTGAATCCATTTTCAGAGGAGCATTGGCAATTACCATGTTTAGAATAATGGGTACGCGCGCAATCTTGCCAATGGCATCTTTCTATTGTGTTTTTCACTTCGGAAAACCTGCCGGAGAAGCCATTGGCGCCTTCTTCGGTGGCTATGCTTTAGGTGTTCTGGCCATACATAGCCAGAGTATTTTTGGTGGGTTAATCGTGCATTTGGGCGTTGCCATGCTGATGGAAACCATGGGCTATTTGCACCACTATATGTGAGGATTATTCAATTGCAAGCCAAAGAAAACGCCTGTTGCGAAAACCAACCTTACTTTTGTTTGTTCAATAATTAGTTAAAATGTCAAAAACTCGTAAAATTCTTGTTCCGATTGTTCTCGTCTTGGCATTGGTGCAATTCATTCCATACGAAAGAGAGGTAGTTGCAACTGATGCCACAATGGCTTTTGAAACCGATAACGCTGATGTTCGGTCTATACTTGATAAGGCTTGTATGGACTGTCATTCAAACGAGACAACCTATCCATGGTACGCCAATGTTGTTCCTGTTAATTATTGGATTGACGGACACATTGAGCACGGAAGAGAGGAAATGAACTTCTCCGAATGGAAATCATACCCAATTGCAGACCAAAAACATTTGGCCAAAGAGGCAGCCGAAATTGTAGAGAAGAAAGAAATGCCGATGTTATTTTATTGGCTAATACATTGGGATGCGAAACTGACCGACCAAGAGCGGGCTGCTTTAGTAGAACACTTCAATTCTCTTAAGTGAACGAAAAGTTCGAGCTCATAGCAGAATTCAAACCCATGGGCGATCAGCCTACGGCTATCAAGCAATTGGTAGAAGGAGTTGATGCTGGAGATAAGGACCAGGTTCTTTTAGGCGCTACAGGCTCAGGTAAAACATTCACCATGGCCAATGTCATCGCGCAAACTGGCCGCCCTACACTTATTCTTAGTCACAACAAAACCTTGGCAGCTCAGCTTTTTGGCGAGTTCAAACAATTCTTCCCAAATAACGCGGTAGAGTACTATGTTTCGTATTACGATTATTATCAGCCAGAGGCATACCTGCCCGTTACGGACACGTACATTGAGAAGGATCTTCAGATAAATGACGAGATTGAAAAGCACAGATTAAGCGCTGCTTCTACCCTGCTTTCTGGTAGAAGAGATGTAATTGTCGTCTCATCTGTTTCATGTATTTACGGTATCGGTAACCCAACCGATTTTGCAAACAACACAGTTGAGGTCAGTGTTGGTGAATCAATCAGCAGAGATCTATTTCTACACCGTTTGGTTTCCAGCTTGTACGCACGATCCACAGGCACATTAGAACGTGGTCAATTTAGAGTAAAAGGTGATTCTGTAGATGTGTACTTAGCCTATGCAGATTACGCGTATCGTATTGTATTTTTTGGTGATGAGATAGAAGAGATAGAAAAAATTGACCCTAATTCTGGCAGTACTATTACTGAGTTAGACAGAGCCGTTATTTACCCTGCAAACAATTTTGTAACATCCAGAGATACACTTCTTGAAAAGATCTGGCAGATTCAGGAAGACATGGTTAAACAGGTTGACTATTTCAATGAAATTGGCAAACCGCTTGAAGCAAAACGACTTCAAGAACGAGTTGATTACGATGTCGAAATGATGCGCGAACTTGGTTACTGTTCGGGTATCGAGAATTACTCACGCTACTTTGATGGCCGTGCAGCTGGTACTCGTCCATTTTGCTTGATGGATTATTTCCCAGACGATTTCCTCATGTTTATTGATGAGAGTCACGTAACGGTTTCTCAGATTGGCGCCATGTACGGTGGCGATCGAAGCAGAAAAATAAACCTAGTCGATTATGGATTTCGACTTCCATCGGCAATGGATAACAGACCCTTAAAGTTTGAAGAGTTTGAAGGAATTGTCAATCAGTTAATTTACGTTTCGGCCACACCAGCTGATTACGAATTGGAGAAGAGCGGTGGAATTGTAGCAGAACAGGTTATACGTCCAACTGGTCTTCTAGACCCTATTATTGAAGTAAGACCAAGTGTAAATCAGGTGGATGATTTGCTTGATATGGTTGATCAAACCATTAAAAAAGGTGAGCGCATTTTGGTCACGACTCTCACCAAACGTATGGCAGAAGAATTGGCAAAATACATGGGCCGATTGAATGTAAACTGTCGCTACATCCACTCTGAAGTTGATACCGTGGAGCGTGTCGAAATCTTGAGAGACCTGCGCTTAGGAAACTTTGATGTTTTAATTGGAATTAATCTTCTCAGAGAGGGATTAGACCTTCCTGAAGTAAGTCTTGTAGCCATTCTGGATGCTGATAAAGAGGGTTTTCTACGTTCTTCTCGTGCACTAACGCAAACAGCTGGTAGAGCGGCTAGAAACATAAATGGTTTGGTGATAATGTATGCCGACAGGATTACAAAATCTATGAAGCAAACAATGGACGAAACCGAAAGAAGGCGCGAAAAGCAGATAAAATTCAATACAGACAACGGTTTGGTTCCAACTGCCTTGGTAAAATCCAAAGAAGCAATTATGGAACAAACTTCTGTAGCGGGTACTATGAAACGTAGACAGAAGTACGATACCGAACACGACTTGAATCAAGCAGCCGAGGCGGGTGTTCAGTACTTGAGTAAAGACGAATTAAAGACTCAATTGGGCAAGGTTAGAGTTGCAATGGAGTCTGCGGCAAAAGAGTTGGATTTTATTGAAGCTGCGCGTTTGCGAGATGCCATGAAGCACATAGAATTGGAAATCTCAAAAAAGGACTAAAGTTCGCCAGCCTCAATTTTCAGTACCAACTGCTCAATCAACTTATCTTTTCCTTCAGGGTCGTACTCAGACTTCAAGTCATAATCAAACATTTTTGCAATTCCCTGAAAAAACCATGCAGAGAATTTACCTCTGAACTCAGCTACGATATCGTAAGAGATATTGCCTGTTTCTCTATCTAAGAGTTTTATCAGAATTCTACCTTGCGTGAAAGTGAGTTTGGTTAAATCACCCTCATAATCTCGCTTAATTTCTTTCTCCAACTGCTTCATGCGCTTCTTACGCTCTTTCTTGCTCATTCCAGCAACTTCCTCTTCCACCTCGCGCATTTTCTTACCAGCCAACTTGGCATAGGGTAGCACCTTCTTTATATGATAAACCAATCTTCGATACTTCTTCTCGTCCCTTTTCGACTTAAAGACTCGTTTTTCCGTGGCTTTTGCAGCTGGAAGGGCGATAACTGGAATTGTGTCGCCATCAATAATTATGGCGTCATACAAATGTCCATTGATTAGCGCTGATGCCGAGCTATCTTGCTTTTTTGCAACCGCAAGTTCGTTTGCGGGCAAGGCAGACTTCTTCTTTTTGGATATAATATCCTGAGCCGATAGAGATATCGACCATAAGAGAAGTAATATGATTGCGGTGGGACGCATAGACAAAAGATAAGTCAAATTTCGCGCCAGTGGTGCAAAACACCTGTCAATCGTGCAAAGTTCTGTTCCTTTTCCAGTTTGAAACAGATGAAACAGATGCTGAACTAAGAATAGTTGTTGATGATGTGTCTTCAACGTATGCTGCCATTAAAGCCGCAACTTCCTGTTCATCTGAATTTCTATTATCTAGCGATTCGGGAGTAAAATAACGGCCTACAAACCCAGTATCAAACTTACCCGTTATAAAAGCTTCGTGCTCCATAACAAACTTGCAAAACGGTAACGTGGTTTTAACCCCAGTTATTTGGTACTCGCTAATTGCACGAATCATTTTTGCTCGTGCTTCATCCCGATTTTCGGCATGCACAACGAGTTTCGCAATCATCGGATCGTAGTAAATTGGAATTGTCATACCTTCCTCAAAACCATCATCAACCCGAACGCCAGGACCTTCAGGTCTAACATAACGCTCCAACGTACCGATATCGGGAAGGAAATTGTTTTGTGGGTCCTCAGCATAAACCCTCGACTCGATGGCATGACCATTAATCTTTAGGTCTTCCTGACTGAATGAAAGCTTCTCACCTCTTGCCACTCGAATCTGTTCTTTCACCAAATCTACACCCGATATAAACTCCGTAACCGGATGCTCCACCTGTAATCTCGTATTCATTTCAAGAAAGAAAAAGTCCAGGTTTTCATCCACCAAAAACTCCACTGTACCCGCGCCAATATAGCCGCAAGAACGCGCAACATCTTTTGCGCACTCTCCCATTTTTGTGCGCATTTCTTCGGTAACAATCGATGAGGGTGCTTCTTCAATTACTTTTTGATGTCGTCTTTGAATAGAACATTCCCGTTCAAAAAGGTGCACCACATTTCCGTGTTTATCTGCCAACACTTGAATTTCTATGTGCCTTGGCGAACTGACAAACCTTTCGATAAAGACAGCCCCGTTTCCGAAGGACGAGGTGGCTTCACTAATGGCTAAATTCATCTGCTCCTCTAGCTCAGCCTCTTGGTGCACAATTCTCATCCCTTTACCTCCACCACCTGCAGATGCTTTAATCATAATTGGAAAGCCGATTTCCCTTGCGGTTGATATAGCTTCTTGCAGATTCTCCACAGCACCTTCGGTACCAGGAACCATTGGTATGTTATAGGCTTTTACCGCTGCCTTAGCAGAAAGTTTATCACCCATAATTTCCATGGAGTATGCCGATGGACCAATGAGTATTATACCTTCCTTCTCAAGAGCATTGGCAAATGCGGCATTCTCAGATAGGAAACCGTAGCCTGGATGCACACCGTCTACATTCAATTCCTTGCAGACTTCAATAATCTTATCGGCCAGTAAATAACTTTGATTGGATGGAGGTGGACCAAGACAAACGGCTTCGTCTGCATATCTAACATGCAACGCATTTCTATCGGCTTCAGAAAAAACAGCAACCGTTTTAATGCCCATTTCTCTGGCAGAACGCATGATTCGCAAGGCAATTTCACCTCTATTTGCTACAAGTATCTTATCCATCCGGTCTTTTTGAAGGTCGGCTAAATTAAGAATTGGTGAACAAGACTAAATGTGGAATATCAGTTCCCTAGATCAGGCATTGCAAGCATGGGAACTTTGGTATGTAGCGTCAATTTTCTAGTTACGCTCCGATTAAATAGGGAGTCAAAAAAATTGTTCTTTCGAGGCACAACCGCCAACATGTCTATGTTATGCTGGTTTAGGTAATTTTCAATTGCATGTGCTTTATCCGAGCTATTTTCAAAATGGAAAGTATGTTCTACTTCTTCTAAAATATGATCCAACTTTAATCCTTCAACAGCTTCATCTACAGTTGTCATTTTACCCTCATCAAGAACGTTCATTAAATGAACATGAGATTGGAAGCTTTTAGAAATTTCAGTTAACAATGCTATCACATTGGCGTTAGTCAATCCTTTGTTATCGATTGCAAATAGTATTCGCGCAGGTATTTTGATTACTGCATTCTCCGGTACCGCAAGAACTGGGCAGATTGCAGATTGAATTACATCCGAGGTATTACTGCCGATAATAGCAGCTGAAATACCGGAAGCACCCTTCGTTCCCATTACAATGAGGTCAATACCTAAGGAATCTACCAATTGTTCGAGATTGATAGAAAGTGGGCCAGCCTCAACGATGGTTTTAAAAGTGTAATTGGACGATGACCATTTTTCTCTCAGCACGTCAGTCAATCGCTCCAAATCCAGAAGCGCTTCATCAATGCCTAAATCTTCAGAAAACACAGGTATATCGGTAGTGTACACTGGATATTGGAAAGATTGAAACAACGTAAATTCAATCTGACTTCCCTTAAATAACTCTAATGCATAGTTAAGTGCGTGGTTTGCATTGGCACTTCTATCGGTTGGAATAAGTATTCTTTTCATCCTAGGTGTTTTAAGAGTTAATGAAATGCTACAAGGGGAACATTCGTATGCATCATCATACTTTTTGTGTTGCTAGTCCCGAACAATCTAGAGAACAAATCATCTCTCCTTGTAATCATTCCAAGCATATCCACCTGATTGTTTTTGATGAACTCCTCAATACCATGATTTACTTCTTCATCTTCGATAAAATGAAAACTATGCTTAACATTTTCGAACGCATTAGTAGGCTTACGTGAATTTTCAGCGCTGTTTCCTACATGAGAAATTTCACCTTTGGGCACCACATTTAAGATAAGAACCTCGGCCTCAAAAAACTTAGCAAGACCAACCAATCTTTCGGGTAATTCTCCTTCAGACAAACATTTATCATCTGCCGCAAATAGAATTTTGGCAGGTTTAACGTTTGCCGCAATCTCCGGAATAGCAATTACCGGGCATGGAACATTTTCTAATACGTTGGAAGCCACGCTGCCTACAAAAACTTCTTTTAGTCCTGTTGCGCCCTTTGTTCCCATAACTACCAAATCGTTTTCAGTTGCAATCTTCCTCACAGCCACTGCAGGAGAGCCCATTATGGATTTAACCTCGATTCTTAAACCCAAAGCTGCATACATACCAATAAGCCTTTCTCGTTCGGAAGCAAGTAGCTGTAACGAATCTTTCTCTAAAATATCTGCAATAGAAATTAGCATGGTGGCGCCAGAATGCGGTACCTCGTAGCAATTTACGAGCGTGTAATTAGCCGAGTTGCCAAAAATGGTTATCGCGTACTCCGCAGCTCTTAATGCGTTTAGTGAAAAGTCTGTGGGAATTAGAATGTTTTGCATACGGCTAGCCTGAAGTTCATTTCAAAGAACGATTCAACAGCCCCCTTATTTAGTGAGGGCAATCACTTCATAAACTGACATTCGTCAAAAGTGTGGTACCGAAACAATTGCCTTGTTCTTTGTCTTTCCAATTCTCTTAGTTTGTCAACTGGCGGCTGATTTTACCTCTTTCTCCTTTTATCTTCGCGAAACAATCGAGTAAATTCTATCGTTTACCTATTGAAATTGAACCAAACAAATGAGAAGACCCTATTTCCAGCTGCTTTTTTTGTCAGCCATTCTAATAGCTCCGTTTCTATCAACTGCTCAAAAGCTGCCTTGTTTTACACATAGCAAAACAAATGAGGCGTTAGAACGGAGCCAAGAAAATCGTGCAAATCGTGAGCAATTTTTACGCGAGATGGAAGAACTGCGTGCGTTGCCAGAAAATCAGAGAGCAGGTGGTCAGAAGGTTATTCCTGTAGTCTTTCACGTCATTCATGATAACGGGTCAGAAAACCTCTCCAAAGACGCAATCATCAGCGTATTGGAGTACGTTAATCTGGAATTACGTGCCCAGAATGGTAATATTTCGTCTGTAACACCACCCTTCGATGACATTATTGGTGACCCGCAATTCGAACTTAGGTTGGCTAAAATTGACCATAACGGGAATTGCACTGATGGCATAACAAGAACAGAATCGAATTTGACTTACGCTGGTAACGAAGACATCAAAGACCTCGTAAATTGGAATACCCAAACGAGAAGATACCTGCAGGTTTGGCTGGTAAATACAATGGAAAGTGGATCTGGTGGCTACACTTATTTGCCAGGCAGCGTAAATGCGTATAGAAACGGAATTATCATTAGGGCGGCACAATTACAAAGTACTGTATCTCACGAAGTTGGTCATTGGTTAAACCTATCTCACACTTGGGGGCCAACAAACGAACCAGAAGAAGCCTCCAATTGCAATTTTGACGATGGTATTAGTGACACTCCAAACACTACTGGAACTTCTGGTGGCTGTAACACAAGTCAGGTTACATGTGGCAGTCTAGACAACGTTCACAATTATATGGATTACACGAGTTGCCCTAGAATGTTTACCGAGGAACAAGCGGAAGAAATGCAAATGGCTGCAAGTAGTGGTACTGGAGAGAGAAATTACTATTGGGCATCTACAAACAGAAACAATACTGGTACTGCTGACGGATTTAGCAATAGTTGTGTGCCAAATGTTGAATTCTTCCTAGATGAATCTTTGGGTTGTGAAGGTTTGGAAGTAGAATTTGAAGACAATTCTTGGGGAGCAGATGTAGATCCAAGTTGGGTTTGGAGCTGGACTTTCCCAGGTGGAACACCATCATCAAGCAACAATCCAAATCCTACAATTACCTACAACTCTGCAGGAACTTATGACGTGACACTTACAATTTCGACCGCAGCTGGTTCAGAATCAGAAACACTGCAAGACGCAGTTGTTGTAACACAATTAGGTGGAGGAATAGACGGTCCTTATTCTGAAGGAATGGAAGATTCTAGTTTCCCAGATAATTCTGACCCTGAGCTGGAATGGTCAATAGAAACACCAGGCGGGCTTACTTGGCAACGGAATACTACAGCTTCTTACACAGGTAATGCTTCGGCAAGAATCAATTTGAGAAGCATTACTTCTGGTAATATGAATAGCCTTATCAGCCCACCAATAGATATGACGGATGTTGAATCGGCAGATGCTTTTTTGACTTTCCGATTAGCACACTCAAATAGAAACTCCACTAATCACAGTGAGCGATTGAGAATTTACGCTTCTAGAAATTGTGGTGAATCTTGGACCTTGCGTTACACCAAGAATGGCGATGATATTAACACAGCCGGTAGCAACGTTTCTAACACGTTTGTTCCTGATGAAAGTGACTGGAGAGAAGACGAAGTTTCGTTGGCTACAATGGCAGGAGAACCTCACGTGCTTGTAAGATTTGAGGCGTTGAGCGACAACCAGAGCTATATGTATATCGATGACATTAACATTAATCCGAATGCTAGTTCAATCGGAATCGAAGAAACGGGAGTTTTCCGTACCGTTCGAGTTTATCCAAATCCAATCGATGGGAACAGCCAGTTAGAGTTGATTTTGGAAGAAGCTGTTATTACCAATGTTGTTTTGGTGAACGTAATGGGACAAGAATTAGGTCATCGAACCACCAAGTTCAATTCAGGCATCAACAGAATTGCAATTTCAAACCTGAATTCGAACTTAACTGCTGGAATTTACTTCATACAATTGAACTCGGATAAAGGAGTTAAAACAATTCGATTCGTCAAGAATTAATACGCCATCTATTACTCTTGTTGGAGTTTTCGGATAATTCATCGCATACTATTTAATCGTAAACAGCCGTTTCTCTAACATTGAGAATCGGCTGTTTGTGGAATTCGCTATCATTAGACATCTAGTTTTCCAAACAAACACTAGTCTATGAGGCCATCTTGGATAATTGTAATTGCCTTTCTCCCGCTGTTTTTATCCGCACAAGAACAACAGTTTTCCGAAGCGGACTTTACCATCAATTCTCAAACAGCGCTAGAGTCAAAATTCAACCTGTTTGAAATCGACCAGTATGAAGATGATGCCGTGGATAATGCTGTGTTTTTAGAAAACGGATACGCTCAATTCGCCATTTCAAATCCACAAAAATGGACAAGAAAGATGACCAATTTCAGAGCGACTGAAATCAACCTTATTTACACCAAGTATCCCAAAAACAAAGAACTGTGGCGCACCAACTATCGGGGTTTAATGATGAACAGGTTGAAAGAACTTTTCAGGATTGACAGCTCGTTGAATTCATCAGAAATTGAGTGGAATATTGTACTACAAACTGCTTGCAACACAGAACCCGAAGCAATGAGAATGCTTCATGGAATTGAAATCTATTTTGAGCCAATTGAACTTTCAGATACGACAATAACTACTGAAGTGGATTCTGTACCTCCTGCGGTCAAACCAAACTTCGCGTCTCAGGAAAGTAAATTAGATAGAATGATAAAGCGTTCTGGAGGCCCAACCAGCAACCTAACTGCAGTTAACGTACTAGAGCGACACCCAGAATGGAAGAATTCGCTTGTGGTGATGGATTGGACAGGAAGCATGTACGGATTTGGGTCGAAAGCGATGCGTTGGCATCTTAAGAATTTTGAGAAAAGCGGCATAACCAATGTGGTTCTTTTTACCGATGGAGACTCTTTTAAGAAAGGGAAACTCGGAAATTTTGGTGGCATTATTTATTCAAGTGCATCAGACCCTAAAAAGTTGGTCAAACTAATGCGGAAGAATATGAGGGGCCATTATAATCGAGAAACGGAGGAAAATAACATAGAAGGCTTGCTCAAAGGCATCGCTCAGTTTCCTGATTATGATGAGTTAATCATGATTGCAGACAACCGAAGTTGCATGAAAGATTACTGCATCTGCGACCTTTTGAATGTGCCAGTGCGCATCATTTTATGTGGAACCGAATACGGGGTCAATCCGCAATACGTAAACCTCGCTTATAAACTTGGAGGATCGGTACATACATTAGAAAACGACATCTTAGGGTTTGAAGCTTATAAAGTGCAAGGCACGGAGTTGGTTATTGAATCTTCGGTGTTTGTTTACAATCCTAAAACCGACCGTTTTGAGGAAAAAATAAAAACCTCGAAGAGAAACTTAGGCTACCAAGATTGTGGAGAGTTCTACAAGTTGAAATCGAAATGCAAGAAGTTCATTGCCAACTACGCTGGTCAGTAAACTTTCTCTCCTCTCTTTAAAAAAACACCCCATACCTTATTGTAGGCATGTACTTTTTCAGTGGTATCGTTTTTTGAAGTAACCACTATTCTATTTCGATTCTTCCAATCGAAAATACCACCATACAAATTGAAAACGTTCTTATATCCAGCAGCTAGCAGTTTCTCTCCAATCCGTTCGCTTCTATAGCCTACAGAACAGTAAACAACTATGGTATCTAACTTAGAAATCGAAGAAACTGAATCGAGCGTAAACTCTTCATAACCTACCAGCCTAGAATTTGGAAGATGGCTTACCTCGAATTCTTCAGAATTTCTAGTATCTAACAGGATGGCAGAATTCCACGTATCTATTTCATTCTCATGAACAAGTGGAACCGTGTTTTTGTAGATCCCTTTAAGTGCAACTTCGAAAGTTTCACTCTTTTGCCCGCAGGCAATCATTGGTAGAACGAAAAAAGCCAAAACAGCAATTTGCAATTGTTTCATGCCTGCATTGAAGTCAATTTTCATTCCGTTTTTATTCTTTCTATTGATACGATTACTTACCGTTTAAAGACCAATCATATTCTAGATACTTGATTTTGGCCTTTTCATTTACACTTCCTTTAGCATAGAGTTTCAAAAATTCCTTGAGGGTTCTATGCTTTGTAAAGTCCTTCTTAAACCAATTAAAAATAAGCGACAGTTTTATCTTTTCTCCACCAAGTAAATTCCTATCCGAATTGATGAAATCTACAGTTTGCTCTTCTAATTGCTGGTCTAAGCTTTTAGCTGTATAGGCTTCATTTCTCAGTTTAGGGCAAGATTTTGAAGCACAAACTATGGCGAAATGAATTCTTGGTTCATCGAACTCCTTTCTCAGTATGGAATGTTCAATCTCATTCAAGTCCATTTCCCGTCCGCCAATCTTAAAGAAATCAATATCCCAAACCGAATTAATGAATGGAATTCCCTTTTTAATGTCTTTAATGCTTGATACAGGATAATGGTCGACAATCAGCTTAATGGTGAATGCATTATAAGCGTTTATCCAAAAAGCAAGCCTCTCTCCTTCCGTCCAATTTGCATTTGGCGCACACTTAGAAAGAATCTTGAGGTATTGATTTAGTTTGACAGAATCTGCAATAAACCCTTGGTATGAAACCCAGCCATCCGAGCCAACATGAGTAGTTAACAAGTCAGTCCAAATTTGATGGCTTGGCGACCCACAAATAGCAGGCTCTTGAGCACAAGAACCGAGTGAGGCTATTCCACTAATAAATATGAATACGAAAGCTACGCGTTGCATCTTGCTAATCTAAAGCAACGGTTTTGTGGAAACTGTCGGGAATAATCCGGAGGTATTAATCAGGCAATGTTGGTGTAAACCGCTTGCACATCGTCATCATCCTCAAGTCTATCAATCAGCTTCTCGATATCCACCATTTGCTCGTCTGTAAATTCAACTTCTTGGGTAGGAAAACGCTCTAAACTGGCTTTAACCACTTCAATTCCCAAGTTTTCGATGGCGGTAGACAGATTACCGAATTCAGTAAACTCACCATGAATGTAAATGGTATCTTCATCATCAATAATTTCCTCTAGTCCGGCATCAATCAGTTCTAGCTCCAGATTTTCTACGTCCATTTCTTCGGTTTTATTTACCTCAAAAACAGCCTTTCTACTAAACATAAATTCTAGAGAACCGGTTGGAACTAACGAACAATCGAACTTATTGAAATGCATACGAACGTTGGCAACGGTACGAGTAGAATTATCAGTTGCACATTCAACAAAAATCAAAACTCCAGACGGACCTTTGCCTTCATAATTGATCTCAGCATAATCACTAGCATCCTTTGCGGTCGCTCTCTTGATTGCTGAATCAATATTGTCTTTAGGCATGTTCTGCCCTTTCGCATTTGCGATAGCTGTACGTAAAGAGGCATTCATAGCTGGATCACCTCCACCCTCTTTGGCTGCCATTGTTATGGCCTTGCCAAGCTTTGGAAAAATCCTAGACATCTTTCCCCAACGTTTTTCCTTGGCTGCTTTTCGGTATTCAAATGCTCTTCCCATGTCTTCTCTGATTACTAGATCGCAAATTTATTCTTGTAAACGTAATAATCACGTTTTATTGAGACTAACCTACTTCCCATCAAAATATATCTCCTCCCCAACAATAAACCGTCTAGTTCGATCTTCTAAACAGTTGTTACTTTCTGTCTCACGAGTGTCCATTTAGGTTTGTTATCGGCACTCATTAACCCTAGTTTCAGGCTGCGTAATTCACGCATAACCAAACCAATCACCGATGAAAAAACAGTTTCTCTACTCAATTGCCTTTCTATTTCTGGTTGTTATTAGCGCTTCTGCAAAAGATGCAGTTTACTTCAGCTACGGACCAGAAGGCAAGAATCAATTCGCGCAAGCGGAAGACAGAATTCTAGTCAAATTTCAGGAAGGAATGACCTTCTCCGAAAAAAGTGAATTGCTTTCAAAATTCAGTTCAATAAAATCGTTAGAAAAGGGCGATGTATTACCCGCTCCCGATGTGTCGATTGTTCGGTTAGATGGATTGAGCGAAGCAGAAACTGAAAAGCTTATTGCAAGCCTCAATCAAAACACTTCTGTGCAATACGCCAATCCTTTCATGATTTATGAAGATGGAACGTATCAGGGAATTCAGGATAGAGTAATTGTGAGACTTAAGAGTACAAAGGACCTTTCCATGCTGAATAGCGTTGCTAAGGATTTGAACATGAATGTCTTGGAACGAAACGAATTTGACCCATTGGTTTATGTGCTACAAACCACCAAACAATCTTCTGGCAACGCACTTGCAATGGCTAATAGAATCCATGAAAGTGGTGCGTTTGAATATGCCGAACCAGATTTCTTACTCCTATTAAAGAGATTTAACACAAATGATGGTTTACTTGATTATCAATGGTCTTTAAATAACACGGGTTCTTCATTACAATACAATGGAACAGCTGGCGCAGACATGAACGTGTTCAATGCGTGGAGTATTTCTACTGGGTCATCGAGCATTAAAGTTGCCATTATTGATGAAGGTGTTGACTTGAACCATCCAGATTTACAAGCTAATTTACTTGGTGGATATGATGCTACTGGTCAAGGAAGTGGCGGTCATCCTTCAGGAGACGATGCTCACGGAACAGCGTGTGCCGGAATTGTGGCCGCGGCTGGAAACAACAACCTTGGCGTAGCCGGTGTTGCTTACAACGCTAAGATTATTCCTGTAAGAATTGCTTACAGTTCTGGAACGAGCTGGGTTACCTCTAATACTTGGATTGGTAATGCACTAAACTGGGCTTGGGATAACGCGGGTGCGGATGTGCTTAGTAACTCTTGGGGTGGTGGTAGTTCATCTTCTACCATCAACAATGCTATTAATGGTGCGGTAAACAACGGTCGTGGTGGTTTAGGTGCGCCTGTTTTGTTTGCTGCTGGTAACGATAACGGAGCCAACAGCTATCCGGCAACACAGACAAATGTTATTTCTGTGATTGCCATGAGCATGTGCTACGAAAGAAAGAATCCTTCTTCTTGTGATGGAGAAAATTGGTGGGGATCGAATTACGGAACTGGAGCTGATGTTTGCGCACCAGGTGTTAAGATTGCAACTACAGATATTTCTGGTTCTTCCGGTTATGAAACTGGAGATTATACTGGGACATTCAACGGTACGTCTTCTGCCACGCCAAACACATCTGGAGTTATGGCTTTGATTCTTTCTGCGAACCCAAATTTGACGGAAGCACAAGCAAGATTTGCACTTGAATCTACCTGTAGAAAAGTAGGTTCTTACACTTATAACTCAGGTGTTTCTGGACAACCGGCAGGAACATGGAGCAACGATTTAGGTTATGGTTTAGTTGATGCTTACAGCGCAGTTCTATCTGTTTCGCCACAAGTTGCAGATGATGCTGGTATTTCTTCAGTTAACTCTCCTGATGGAACAATCTGTGCTACATCAGCAATACCATCTTTAACGTTAAACAACTACGGTTCTAACACACTTAGCTCAGCAACCATCAATTATCAATTGGATGCTGGCGCTGTTAATACTTATAACTGGACTGGTTCACTCGCTAGTGCTTCTTCTACAACAGTTAATCTTGCAAGTATCAATTTCTCAGGTGGTTCTCATACGTTCTCAGCTTGGACATCAAATCCAAATGGAAACAGTGATAATACTCCATCAAACGATGCAGCTTCAAGCAGCTTTTCTTCAGCTTCAAACGGAGTAACGTTATCAATCACATTCGATAATTATCCAGAAGAAACAAGCTGGCAAGTCTTAGATGGCTCAACAGTTCTTGCCTCTGGCGGAACATATGCTAGTCAAGCTGATGGTTCAACACTTGTAACTAATCTTTGCTTGCCTGACGGCTGCTTCGATTTTGTAATAAACGATGTTTATGGTGATGGAATATGCTGTAGCTACGGAAGTGGTTCGTACACATTAACTGCCGATGTTGGCGGAGCTACTTTAGCTTCAGGAGGAACATTCACTTCCTCTGAATCAACCAATTTCTGCGTTACTTCTAGCAATCCTTTAGTTGCTTCAATTTCAGGAAGTGGAGATGTTTTTTGTAATGGAGGTTCAGATGGTTCAGCAACGGCATCAGCTTCTGGCGGAGTAACGCCTTACTCTTATTCTTGGAGTAATGGAGCAACTGGAGCAACTGCTTCAGGATTAACTGCTGGGTCTTACACGGTTACGGTAACCGATGGAAACAGCGACCAAGCTCAAGCGAATGTTACTATTTCTGCGCCATCAGCATTATCTGCAAGTGCTTCTAGCAATGATGTAAACTGCTTTGGTCAGAACGATGGTTCTGCATCAGCAAGTGCATCAGGTGGAACAGCACCTTACTCTTACTCTTGGAGTAATGGTGGTTCTGGCAGTTCAATTACTGGATTAACTGCAGGAAGCTATTCTGTGACAGTTACAGATGCGAATGGATGTACTGCAAATGCAAACACTTCAATCGGCCAACCAAGCTTACTTACATCCTCAGCTACATCTTCGGATGCGAGTTGTAATGGCGGTTCTGATGGGTCTGTCAATCTTTCTGTTTCTGGTGGTTCACCTTCTTACAGTTATGCTTGGAGCAACGGAGCTTCCACTCAAGATTTAAACGGAGTTGCTGCTGGTTCTTATAGCGTGACTATTACTGATGCGAACGGTTGTTCTGACGTTGCTTTTGCAACTATAGGTCAGCCTGGCGCAATGTCGCTAAGCACTTCAAGTGCTGATGCTTCTTGCAACGGAGGTTCAGATGGTTCTGCCTCAGTTTCTGCAAGTGGTGGAGCATCTCCATACTCATATTCTTGGAGCAATGGAAGTTCTTCTGCTGCAGCAACTGGCTTAACCGCTGGTTCCTATTCAGTTACAGTAACGGATGCAAACGGATGTTCTGCTAACGCGAACGTGTCGGTTGGCGAACCAAGTGCAGTTTCTGCAAACGCAAGTTCTTCTGATGTAAGTTGTAACGGTGGGTCTGATGGTTCAGCCTCAGTTTCAGCTTCGGGTGGAACAGCTCCTTATTCCTATTCTTGGAGCAATGGTGGCACCACAAGTTCAATTTCTGGCGTTGCGGCAGGAAGCTATTCAGTTACAGTAACCGATGCTAATGGTTGCACTGCAAATACAAGCGCATCAGTTGCTGAACCTTCAGCTTTATCATCATCCGCAAGTAGCTCAGACGTTTCTTGTAATGGAGGAAATGATGGATCTGCAAGTGCTTCTGCTTCTGGCGGAACGGCTCCTTACTCCTATTCTTGGAGTAATGGTGGTTCTGGAAGTTCAATCTCTGGATTAGCCGCTGGTTCTTATTCGGTTACAATTACCGATGCTAACGGATGCACCGGAAATTCTAACACATCGGTAGGTGAACCTTCTTCTCTGTCTGCTTCTGCAAGCAGTTCAGATGCATCATGTAATGGTGCTTCAGACGGTTCATTAAACTCTTCCGTTTCAGGCGGGACAGCTCCTTATTCTTATAGCTGGTCGAACGGCTCAACTTCAGCAAACGTCTCTGGCGTTGCAGCAGGAAGCTATTCTTTAACTGTAACGGACGCTAACGGCTGTACCGCTAATGCAAACGCATCTATCGGTCAGCCTTCAGCTATTTCAGCAAGCGCAACTTCGTCAGATGCAAGCTGCGGATCAGCTACGGACGGATCGGTTGATTTGACCGTATCAGGAGGAAACGCTCCTTATTCTTACTCTTGGAGCAACGGAGCTTCTACTGAAGATTTAACAGCAGTATCTGCCGGTTCGTACAGTGTAACTGTAACAGATGCTAATGGATGTACAGCAAATGCAAATGCAACGGTTGGAGAAAATTCAACACTAGCATCAACAATAACCAAGTTTGCCGTAAGCTGCTTTGGCGGGTCAGATGGTTCTGCTTCGGTTACAGCTTCAGGTGGAACAGCTCCCTATTCATATCTCTGGAGCAATGGAGCAACTACTGCCTCGGCAACAGGATTAAGCGGTGGTGCTTATAGCGTTGTTGTAACGGATGCAGCAGGATGCACAAGCGATGCTAATACGATTATTTATGAGCCGAGTGCATTGACTTCAAGTACTTCTTCTTCGGATGTTTCATGTAATGGAGGTGCTGATGGTTCAGCTTCAGTTTCTGCCTCTGGCGGAACAGCGCCTTACTCCTATTCTTGGAGTAACGGAGGTACAAGTGGTTCAATTACTGGACTTTCTGTAGGAAGCTATTCTGTAACAGTTACAGATGCTAATGGGTGTACTGCCAACACAAATACTTCAGTATCTGAACCTTCGGCTTTATCAGCCTCAGCTAGCGCTTCTGATGCTTCATGTAATGGAGGAAACGGTTCGGTTAGTCTATCAGTATCTGGCGGAACTTCTCCTTACAGCTATAGCTGGTCAAACGGTTCTACTTCAACTAATCTTTCTAGTGTTGCTGCCGGAAGCTATTTGGTAACAATAACTGATGCGAACGGCTGTACAGCAAACGCAAATGCAACTGTAGGAGAGCCAACAGCTCTTTCTGCAAGCGCAAGTGGATCGGATGTTTCTTGTAATGGAGGTTCAGATGGTTCTGCTTCAGGTTCTGCTTCAGGTGGAACAGCGCCTTACTCCTATTCTTGGAGCAATGGTGGTTCTGGAACTTCAATCTCTGCATTAGCAGCTGGTTCTTACACAATGACAGTTACGGATGCTAACGGATGTAGCGCTAACGCGAATGCAACAGTTGGACAGCCTAGCGCATTATCAGCTAGTGCTTCTGCTACAGATGCAACTTGCGAAACTGCAGATGGTTCCGCTTCTGCAAGCGTATCTGGCGGAACAGCACCTTACTCTTATTCTTGGAGCAATGGCGCAACTGGAAGCGCTGCTACCGGATTGCTTGCTGGCTCTTATACCGTAACCGTAACAGATGCCAACGGATGTACAGCAAATGCTGG
>CALCGD010000151.1 GCA_937900875.1 uncultured Flavobacteriales bacterium | reverse complement strand
CAACTATTGGATATCAGTACTATTACTGATATCCGACTTTCGAGTTGCTTATTTTAGTTTGTTGTTTATCAGCTGGTTAAGGTATATAATAAGGTAGACACGGACAATGATTTACTTCAACAAAAAAACACCCACCATTACTGGCGGGTGCTTTTCGTTTTGTTGGGTTTATATTCCTCCGCTACGCTCGGTATCTCAAACCAATTAGCTAATAACGATACTCGCAATACCACTAAATGGTCCGTTTTTAGACGCATCAGATAGATTAACCCAACGGCCATATACTCTCAAAACCTTACCTACTTGGTTAAGTCCAAAACCGTGGTTAAAATTGGCTTTCCTGCTAATAATACTTGCCAAGAATTCTTGTTCTGGCACCGTTGTCCCGTCTGGCGGAGTGGGGTCTACAGGGTTCACCGTTTTAGCAGAAGATTCGGTTACATAAAACAGCTCTATGCCATCGCTATCTGGCTGCCTACCTTTACCAGCACCATTAGGCACAGTGCATCTAAAACGAATAAAACCTCCACCTTCTGTGCTTAGCCCAATGATAGGATACCCAGTAATTACGGGTCTTGCGGTGCGGATATACAGGTGCGGATTAAGACCCATAGCAACCAAATCATCGGCAGGTATAAGAGCATTGTTTACCAACTGCCCCTGTACGTATCCGCGTAAAAACTTGGTATAGGTTTTCTTATACGTATCGTGTGCATATACCTGCTGCTGGGTGCGGGTTTCTGTGTTTTTAATGGCAGCATACAGCGGCTTGTAGGTGCTACCGTTGCTTTGCAATGTGGCCAATTGGGTGGCATCTAGCCCCCACAATACCTCATTGTCGCTTACCTCTTGGATGAGGTTTTCTTGCCAATCGTCATAGGCCGATAGGGTACCTGGAACATAATCGCTCATCTTGTTTTGTTTTAGGGTTTGTATTTATTTCTGATTTGATTTTATACCTCTCTAAAGTCTCTTTCTTCCCTTCCCGTACTGTTTTCTTCCGCTCCAGTACTGTTTTCTTCCACTCTAGTATTGTTTTCCTCCGCTCCCGTATTGTTTTCTTCTCTTCCCGTATTGTTTTCTTCGTCTTCCGTACTGTTTTCTTCGCTTCTCGTACTGTTTTATCTCTTCTCAAAAGAGTGTTGCGGGGAATAAAATTGCACCGAGAAGTTGGTACCATGGTGCAGAAAACAACATTGGTCCATAGCCAAACAAAATCTGACTGGATACGCCTAAAATGTGACTGAATTGTGCTGAAATTTGGCTCTAAAAAGCCGAAATCTGTACCGATTTGCACAAAATTGAGCGCCTCTTTGGCTGCCCGCTGCTCGGTTACCTTAAACCAATAAACTGATACAACTTGGTGCGGTAGGTGCGGGTAACAGTAATCTTATTCCCCTCTGGGAGTTTCAGAAGCAACGTATGCTTAGGTAGCAGCCCAACTACATAATTGAGGTTAACGATATAGCTTTGATTGGGGCGAATAAAGTCGAGTCCTATGCTATTCTCAAAACACTTGAGGTTCTTACCAACGGGTATTACCCTGTAGCCGCGCTTTTGCGCATTATCTATAATGTAAAAGCTGACCATGGAGCCATCTCCCTTAAGCAAAATAATGTCTTGCTTTTTAACCAGCGTTTTAACCATACCAGGTATGATGTACCATTCACTCGACCATCCTTCCATGTTCCAATAGCGAAAGTTTCTACACTAAGATAAATAATATTTTAATCGCTTTGTTAAATTATAACAAAGGCAGATATTGAATTTTATCTATTTAATTGAAACAAGTGGCCGAGAATGGTGACACGCACCTAAGGCACCGAATTAGACACCGTTATGTTTGGCGCTACGCGGTATCCGTTGTATAGGTCTTGGTGGTATTCCAATTCCTCCTCATCATAGGTGTATTGAAACTCGCCATAGTTTAGGCTATAAAACCAATATGCAACCAATTGCGCTTTCGCTGTAGGAGCTCTATGTCGTTCTGGTTGGTCTAGCACAACTTCAAACGCAAAATCAAGCAGTTCGTGCTGCATATGCACAGGCACATTTTTGGTGCTTACCGCTAAGGATTTAAGTCGGTATCCCTTCTTCTTAAATACCAAGATGTAGTCTTCGTCAAATTCTAGTTCCACTTTGGTCTTGCGTTTCACATCGCGTATTCGCTTGGCAACCGTACCACTCTTATATACCGTAATAGAACAGGTGCCGCCTGCTGCTAACTGAACCTTAGTAGATAGATAAACAGATTGGGCATTTACCGTCTGCCCGTTTACCATAAAAAGCAGTGCTGTAGCTAAGCTTCTTAGGCAGTTAAAACTCAATATGTAGTTGGTAACGTTTATCATTAATGGTTGGATGGTGTCCAATAAACAAACGCCTTTGCACAGAATCGGTTACGTGTTTCACGCAATTGAATGTAATAATGCCGACATCTATGGAATGTTAAGCACGGCTTTTGTTACGTGTTTCACGCAATTTATCGACTAACGACCTTTCAGTTTTTTCCCAACAGGGTATTGTATCTTACTCTGCGTAAAACAACTCTTTAAGCACTGCGTTCTATTTCCATGAAATACCTAGTCCTTTCTTTCCTCCTACTTCTTGGTAGCCGCACCATGGCCGAAGAAATTACGTTTGATATGAGCGTGTGGGGATTCAAGTTTGGACAGATGACGGTTACCAAAACCCTCGAAAACGATAGCACCGAAGTATATACCATGTATGCTGCGGGCAAGGTCAATTTTTTGTGGATGAAGAAGGAAGGAACCACCAAATATGAAGTGCGGTTTGTAAACGGACAGATGATTTCATCTAGCTACATACGTATGGTAAATGGCGAAACCGACTATTGGAATGAGGTGGTTTTTGATGGAGAGAAATACTTAGTAGAGTCGAACAAGGGTAATAGAGAGTTTACTGAAGTGCCTACCTACACGGTATTGGCGCTGTACTTTAATCCCACTACCACACACACACGTATTTACTGCGAAGCCGAAACAGAGTTTTCTACCGTTACTTCTTCTGATGAAGATGGATTTGAACTAAGCTGTACCGATGGCAGCCGAACCAGCTACCACCTAGAAGATGGGTTAATCCAAAGCATGGAAATTCATGCTTCATTGGCAAACATTAAAATGAAGCGGGTTAATCATTCTTATTAACCAAGTGCGCAAGAATCTTCCATCTGTCTATTCCGCGTAAAACGAAGTATGCAAACAGGGTGATGAAGAACAGGGTAATCATCAATCGCATATAGGTTTTTATCGTCCACTCTAGTGCTACTTTTACCCGCTGCATTACGCCAATCTTCACCTCTTTTCCTTCGACAAGCGAGAACTGAACGGTGCAAAACTCATTCTCATCATCAAAATCGCCAAGACTCACGCCCAACCCTTGCAGCTGCTGCTCTATTTCTAGAATTCGGTTTTCCAAATCCATGTACTCTTCTATTTTTCCTCCTTTAGATTTAAGGTTGATAAGAGAGATGCGGGTTTTCTCTAGCGACTGCTTATTGGCATTCAGCTCTTTGTACTCATTGGTTTTATCCTTCTTAGTTATCTGCTTGGCTTGCACCTTCCCAATCTTTATCAATTGCTGATAAAGCGAATCGAAATTCTCTGGCGGCACACCTATTACTAGGTCCAGCTTTCGATAGCCCTTATTGCCGCTTTTCTGCTCAAACTGAATCAGCGCATTCAGGTTCTCAGTTCTAGCCCTTGCAAGTTTTTCCTCCTCTTCAAATTCAGAAGACTTGGTTTTTATCTCCGCAATTTTCTCATACTTCTGGTCTACATGTACGGCTGACTGACTACCTGCATTCGATTGTACCTCATACTTCTTTGATGCATAGTTTCTTCTGGTGTTTGAAATACTATCAAAAAACTGTGTCTGATTAGGCGAGTCGTCTATCTGCTTAGTGTATCCATAAATAAACCTGAATACGAAAAGCACCATAAATAGGGCAAGCAACCACCAGATTGCTTTTTTTAATCTCTTCTTGAAATCGGGACTCATGGCTTGGGGCTTTGGTATGTGCAAGTACGCCCAATTTGCAGCCGATAGTATTGCAGTTAGAATTTTTTAACTTTTACAAACGACCATCCCAAAAATCGTCATTGCGACCGAGAGGTACGAATCGGGAAGCAATCTCTCACGAGTTCATGCCTATTCTCAGCAGATTGCCGCAGTCATTCTTCCTTCGCAATGACGTTTTAGCTAAGCGCAAACCGTATTGGAATGGTAAACTGAACATTTACAGGCTTCCCGCTTTGCGTTCCTGCTTTGTAGCCCTTCAGTTTCTTAATGCACTTTACGGCAGCTTTATCTAGCATAGGATGTGAGCCCCTTACCACCTTCACCTGTGTGGTTTTTCCCTTTTTGTTAATCACAAAACTTACATACACCACCCCTGCAATAGCAGCAGCCTTGGCCTTCTTGGGGTATTCTACCGTGCGCCCAACCCAGTTTACCAATGCTTGGTCTCCCCCAGGATAAATGGGCATTACCTCTACTATGGTGTAAACCGTATTCTCATCAATCTCATTCTCTTGTGCGCTTACCGTTGTGTGTAAACCAACCAAGATTGAAAGTGCTAGTAACCATTTCATCTGCTCAATTTTAATGGCAATATACACGCAAAAATAAATTTAAGTCGCTCACCGATTCGTCCTCATTTTACCCCCATTAACCGATTCAAATAACGGGGTCCTCGAAAAAAAATGTAACCAACTCAGTACCATAGCAGTTAAAGTCAGTCCAATCATGTGCAAGACATCACATATCAATCTAGAAAAAAGAAGCGGTAACTGCCGCGCTCTCTTCACGCTCCTTCCGGGTGCGTTCATCAAAGACTGAACATCATGAAAATTAAATTGCTAGCTACAACAGCCATGTTGTCTCTTGCCGTGACGGCATCAGCGCAGATTACCAAGCATCAGAAATACGATTGGGGTTGGTCGTATTTATTAGAAATGCCAGAAACGGGTCTTAAGTGCGAGTTTCCAGAAAAGCCACGTGCTATTACCCTAGCCTATGGATACATGACTGCCGCAGCTTATAAAGATGAGTTGTATGTAGCTGCTAAATTGGAGAACCCAAATCCGTACGACATTGCGTGCAGAACTGAAGAGTTTACTGCCGAACTAAAGAAGGTATATGGTCTTACCATTACCGACCTTGTTTGGGATGAAATAAGAACAGAAAACGGAAACCTTACCGTTTCTGGAGATGCACAAAGCGGATGGGCACGGTTTCATATAGATGCTATTGCTACAGAGGATGTGCTTACCATCTTCCTCTACTCTAACCACAATGAGTTAACTGTTCCTGGTCACTTCTTTGCGAGTTCTTACTCTGCAAGCGATGCACCAGCAGGAAACTTGATGTACATGGCTGAGGCTAAAACACCAAAACGTGCTAAGATTGTGGAGTACAACCAAGGCAGAAGCCTTGTACGTTTAGAAAACTCTCCTGTAACGGTAGAATGGCCAGACATTCCGAAGTTGGCAGTAAGCCGACACGAAGCCGTATACAAACTGGATAGAAATGGGGCGCATTACGCTACACGTATTGTAGAAGTTGGACCATCTGTGAGCTATGCTTTCTTCAACACTTTTATCAGCAAAGAGCACATTAAGTTGAGTGCGAACCCAAATGTGGTGCTGATTAGCGATGAAACAGAAGTTGCCTACGAACCAGGTATGCAGAAAGAGGCCTTCTTTAGAAAGCTGACTTACAAAACAGAAACAGGTATTAAGCAATGCTATTATGTAGGTGCTGAGAACAAAGTGATTGTTCAAGAATTGGAAACAACAGGAGAAGTTGCAGGTGCAGAAGCTCGTTTCCTCAACACCTTCGACCA
>CALCGD010000150.1 GCA_937900875.1 uncultured Flavobacteriales bacterium | reverse complement strand
CGAACTATAGAACAAACCTATAGTAAAGCACCTCATTTTAATAGTGTTTTCCCATTTGTACAGAAAACAATTGAAAAGAAGGATTCGTTCATAGCCGACCTAGCTCGTGAGAGCCTATTGAGATGCAAAGAATATCTTGAAATCAGCACAGTGGTTATTAATTCGTCAGAAATCTACGATAACATCGAATTGAGTGGGCCAAACCGAGTACTTGATATATGTGCAAAAGAGGGGGCAACTACATATATCAATGCCAGTGGTGGAAAGGCATTGTATGACCCCTCTTTTTTTAAAAAAAACGGAGTCGAATTAAAGTTCATTCAATCAAAAATATCTCCCTATAACCAATATAATCAGAGCTTTCAACCATCCTTATCAATTTTAGATGTACTCATGTTTTGTTCAAAAGATGAAGTAAAAAACATGCTTTCTAATTATTCATTGGAATGAGTGCAATAGGAGGTTATTTTGAGTTAGAATTAAGCAGCTCTGGAGAGTTTCACAAATCGGCATTTGCTATTAATACCGGCAGGAATGCTCTTCAATTAATTTTGTTTGAACGTGGATATAAAAAAGTATTTGTGCCGTTTTACACGTGCGATGCCGTTTTAGAACCTATCGTAAAACTCAATATTCAGGTAGAATATTATGAGATAAATTCAGATTTGGAGATAGATACAAACCTCCTTAAACTAGAATCTAATGAGGTTCTCATCTACACAAATTACTTCGGATTAAAAACCAACTATTGTCAGAAATTATCGACCAGCTATAAGAATGTAATTGTTGATAATGCACAGGCTTTTTTCGCATCGCCTACCGATGGAATTGACACTTTTTACTCTGCTCGTAAATTCTTCGGAGTAAGCGATGGAGCATACTTATATGCTCAAGGCATTTCTACCGATGGACTTTCTCAGGATAAATCTGCCAACAGATATAACCATTTATTAGAGCGCTCAGACTATACAGCGGAAAGTGGCTACCTCGACTATCAACAAAACGAGGAATTGCTAAGCACTTTAGAGGTGAAGAGAATGTCGAATCTTACTCAAGCCATTTTAGCTGGAATTGACTATGACACTACTGCAAGAATAAGGCGTGAAAACTTCGGATGGCTACACAATAAATTAGGCATATCTAATCGGCTAAGTATCGATTTATCTGATGAGGCTGTGCCCATGGTTTATCCTTACTGGATTAATAATGGGGTTGATTTAAGAAAAAAACTAAATGAAAATCAAGTTTATTCTGCTAAGTATTGGCCAAACAAAAACATTCTATCTGAACCTAATTCTTTAAGCGCTGAACTAATTAATAACTTGGTAGCTCTACCCATTGATCAGCGTTACGGGGTTAGCGAAATGAGTAAAATCGTTGACTTGATAGAAGGGTTATGTTAAACGAATCTCGAAGCGAACAGCATAAACGGAATTCTGAAACCGAAGCGGTTTTATCAGAACTTACTCGACTTTTGGCCCACCCTAAAATTGATTATTCTATAGGTGATGACCCCAGTGCGATTCCCAACATATACATCGTTGGTTGTGCGAGATGCGGTTCCACCGTATTGCATCAGTTGCTGGTCAAAATGTTGGATTTATGTTATCCTACTAACCTTATTTCTCGTTTCTTTTACGCACCGTACATAGGGAGTTTGGTTCAACGGTTAATGTCTGATTTAGATGCTAAGGGCGAATTACTTGGCAATCAGACCTCAATTAATCTCAATTCGGAATTGGGTAAAACCAAAGGGGCTTTATCTCCCAATGAATTTTGGTATTACTGGAGATTACATTTCACTCCAAACGAATTCGGTTACATAAATGTGCAAAACCACAATCAGCTTCAAGCATTTGAAACTGGTTTGAATGAAATAAAGCGGGTATTCGGCAAGCCGCTTCTTCTTAAAGGTATGATTGCCAATAATTGCATTTCCGAAATAGTGGGGCCAAACAGCAACGATATTGTGATTCATGTTAAGCGAAAATTGGCGAATAATGCTTTATCATTACTTCAGGCTCGCAAAGAGTATTTCGGAGATATTTCTAAATGGTATTCATTCAAACTTCCCGGCAATATGGCGGTTGCAAATCTTACTCCATACGAACAAGTGGTATACCAAGTGGCAGAAACGAATCGGCTTATTGAAAATCAATTAAATAAGGTTTTAGCTGCCAACGTAATTACCATAAACTACGAAGACATACCTAAGGAAATTAATAATCTTGTCGAAGTAATTTCTGCAAGAACCAACGCTGAAATTGTCGACAAAATACCTGCAGATTTTGCTGTGTCGAATTCCTTAGACGCAAAAAACCAAGACCTTCAACAAATCGAATTGGCAATTCAAGCCCATTTAAGCAACCTTGGAAACCCATATTTGTGACACAGCATTCCGAAATACAAAATCGTTATTGTTAGAATGACTTTCATAGAATTTCAGGCTAAATACGAACACAAACCTGTGACCGAACTGTCAAACTCGGCTTTAGAAATGCCACTAGTTTCAGTTTGCATTCAAACCTACAAGCATGGTGCTTTTATACAAGAGTGTATAAACAGCATATTAAATCAACAAACAAGTTTTGTATTTGAAATATTATTGAGTGATGATGCATCGACCGATGGAACGAAAGAAATATGTGTAGAATACGCGGAAAAACACCCCGATAAAATTCGCCTCTTTCTACACCAACGAGAAAACAATATAGCTATTGGTGGAAATCCAACCGGTCGTTTCAGCATGATGTACAATATGCACATGGCCAAGGGCCGGTATATAGCGACATGCGAGGGTGATGATTATTGGACCGACCCGCACAAATTACAGAAGCAATTTGAAGTATTAGAAAGTGAGCCTGAGGTTATGCTTTCCACAACTAATTTGAAGGTGTTAAATCAACACGGGGATTTATCTGAATTTTTCAATCAAGCCAAAACGTTTCCCAACGAACTAAGCTCTGTCTCAGACTTTTTTGGAGATAAGCGCATAAACATATTTGCCTACTGTACATTCATGTTTCGGAAAGAGGTTGCCGAAAAATGCATGACTCAAGAAGCATTTCCTAGCATTCCATTTGGAGATTGGTGTCTAGTTTACACCGCTGTTTCTATGGGGAGAATTCATTTTCTCAATAAGAATACTGCTATATATCGTATTCACGATACAAGCTTAATGCGATCGCAAGATTCAAAAACGCACCTCTTGAATCTTTTAGATCTAGACAATTTTGCTTCTCAATTGCTTCCTACTCCGTATTCCGAAAAAAAACGAAACGGAACATTTTGGTACCATGATCAGCTTTCATACACATTTGCTGAAGAAGGAAATTACAGTAAAGCAATAGGTCATTTCTTTAAAGGTTTGATGATTAAACCAGTGAGAACTCCATTCAAATCGTACATTTCTCATTTAAGAAACCTAGGATATTATTGGAAAAAAGGCCTTACTTCGTAGTTAAACCAATGTTCAACCTCTATTTAAAATTGGTGGCATTATGTTAATAAAACATCAGGGATTAAAACAAAAATGAACAAGCCCGAAGGAACAAAACTCATTTGCCTTACACCCGTGGTGAACGAGGCGTTTGAATTAGACCGGTTTTTAACCTGTACATCTCTTTGGGCAGACCATATCATTATCGGCTATCAGGAGTCAATAGACAACACGCTTGAAATTGCCCAGAAATACGAGAAAGTAACTGTTGTAAACAGTCCAAATAGAGATTGGAACGAATTAGCTATGCGGTCCTTACTCTATGAAACAGCTCGTAAAATTGAGGCTGACAAACGGATTATTTTTAACCTAGATGCAGATGAGTTAATCTCTGCCAATTATATGACTTCGGCAGAATGGAGCACCATACTCAATCTACCCAAAGGGTCAATTGTTAGAATGCCATGGAGTAATCTCAGACCAGACCACACGAAGTATTCAATTGGCAACATGATTGAAGTTGCGTTTGTAGATGACGAGAAATCTATGATTCAGGGAAACGTAATGCACATGGGCCGTGTACCCTGGCCAGCATACGACATTACTATTCTTCGATGTTCCGAGATTAAACTACTGCATTATCAATCTACAAATTATGGTCGAGGACGAGCTAAGGTACGTTGGTACAGCACTTACGAAAGGGTGGGGAAATCACTTTACGGGCCGAACATATACAGAAAGTATTTTCAACGCCCGCCTTCTAAAAACCTACTAAATTCTAACCTCAGTTGGTTTAAGGGTTATAACGACTTAGGCATTGACGTTACCTCCGTTGTTGAAGGGTATGACTATTCGCATGATTACCGGCTTCTTGAGTATCTGGATAAGTACGGAACTCGCTATTTTATCACATGCGACATATGGGACATGAATTGGGAAAAATTCGCAATAGGAAAAAAAGACAACCCAGCGCGATTTAGGAATCCTCGTAACAAAATGGACCATTTAGTATTGAAGTATATGCGTTGGACTGCATTGGCGACACCAACAACCAGAAACTTATTTATTACGCGGACTGGTGATAGAGTTCTGAAACTCATAGGCTACTCATCGTAGCTTAGGTTGTATCGGAATTCACACATTTAAATCAGATTTTCCATCTTGCAATTGTAAATGTCAGAACCAAAAAACATTAAGCTTAGCGTAATTGTATGCGCCTACAATGTTGAAAAACTACTTGAACAATGTCTTGACAGTATTTTAGACCAGCAAGTAGATTTTCCGATGGAAATTCTTGTGGGTGACGATGGCTCTACCGATAAAACTCGAGCAATAATTGCCAAGTATCATGATAAATATCCTCAGAAAATTACCCCCATTTATCAGCCTTTAAACCTAGGCTATAGCGCAAATTTTGTGAGTCTTTTGGAGCGCGGTAAGGGTACTTTCTTTGCACAAGTTGATGCTGATGACTACCTCATAGACAACAAGAAATTTGCAACTCAAATTAGCATTTTAGAGAATGATGTTACGCTATCTGCGTGTTTCCACAACTATCAAGTTATTTACGAAGGGAAGGAAGGAATACATCCAATTAAACCGCCATTCGATAAGGACACAATCGTTGATTACAATTACTTATTAGAACGACCATTAGGTCCAGGAAACACTACCATAGTTAGAAGAAGTTGTTTGCCTAACAAAATTCCAAATTGGATTAGGAACAGTGCTAATCATATGGATTATTGTATGCAAACCATGGTAGCTCTTAAAGGGAACATCTACTATCTTAACAGAGTAATGAGCAGTTATCGTAAACACGAAAACAACATTACAGCTTTGGTAAAAAGGACCTTTTTAAGCAAGAAGAGTTTAGAAATAAACCGAGAGCTGAGGAAAGCTTTCCTTGCCAATGGCCACCCTGAGGTAAAAGAAAAATTTAACCATATAATTGGTGCCAAGGCATACCAACTTTTCTACACCTTACTTTCGTTACGAAAAATATTTTCAGCGTTTAAATACCTATTTATTGGTATGTATTACGCTCCAGATTTTCGACTAAAATCGCATAAAGACTTCATGTTTGTGGCGGCTCCAGAAATGTTCCACAAACTCAAGAATCGGAGTTTCTCAGCTAAATCTTAGTTGCGTTACATGAATAAAAGTCAGATTTTACCTTGCCAAAAATGAAGCCGCCTCTCATAAGCGCTTGTGTAATCTCTTACAACCAAGAAGAGTTCATATCCGAAACAATTCAGTCTGTTATCAACCAGAATCTTAGCTGTGATTACGAAATTGTGGTTGGAGATGATTGCTCTACGGATCAAACTCCATTGATAATCGCTGAATTTGCAGAATCTGATGATCGAATTAGGGTGCTTGCAAATGATGGGAATTTAGGAATGCACCGTAATTGGGCTAGAACAATTGCTGCATGTAGAGGAAAATACATTGCTATTTGTGAAGGTGATGATGTTTGGTTAGACATGAAAAAACTGCAACACCAGGTAGATATTTTAGAGAAAAACCCCAACGTATCTGCATGTTTTAGCAATGCTACTATTATTGATTCAAAAGGAATTAAAGCCGAATATCCGTATGTAGATCAACCTTACAATATTGTTGATGCGGAGCAATTCATGAAACTGCATTTCAATCCAATTCCAACGTGCACCATAGTATTTAGAAGTACACTCTTTAACGGCTTTCCATCAGCATATTACCAGAGTCCGTTTGCCGATTGGATTCTTCACGCAATTTTAATTCAACAAGGAGATTACTTCTATTTTCCAGAAATAACCTCGGCATATCGCCAACACGAAGGAGGCGTATGGACAGGTCTGGAAGAAGAGAAGCAACTTCTTAATAAACTGGTAGCCTTAAAAACAATTAAGCTTCTCGTGCGCGAAACATTGCAATCTTCAGTAAATGAAGCCACCAAAAAGCATTTAGATAAACTTCTATACTACTATCGCAATCAGAAAAATTGGATAGGCTACTACTCCACTTGGTTTAAACTTAAAACGCTGTAGTGATAAAGCTAAAACCTGGCATTTCAGTAATAGTTTGCTGCTACAATAGCGCTAAGCGAATTGAATTAACTCTAGAGCATCTAGTTAATCAAGAATTCCAGTCTAAACTTGATTGGGAAATCATTCTTATAGACAATAATTCAACAGACGATACAGCAAAAGTAGCTTCAAAACACATGAGTCTTTATGGCTCAAAAGTTTCGTTCCGCGTGGTTCAAGAAAGCACCCCAGGGTTGAGTCATGCACGCAATAAAGGATTCGCGGAATCTGTGTATGAAATTGTGCTAATGGTTGATGACGACAATAGTCTAGCACCAAACTATGTTGAAGGCGTTTTTGCTGGATTTGAGGATGACCAAAAAATTGGAATGGTTGGCGGATTGGGGATTGCCCAATTGGAAGAAAGTCCACCAGACTGGTTCGAAAAATACGCCAATTGCTTTGCTGTTGGGAATCAGCATGTAGATGAATCGAGAGAAATTGAGCACTTATATGGCGCTGGGTTAGCACTGAGGTTGAACGCATTAAACAAAATCAAAGCTTCAGGATTTAGCAGTATTCTGACGGATAGAACCGGTTCGAACTTAATGTCAGGTGGAGACACAGAGCTATGTTATGTTTTCAGAATGGCCGGATATCAATTAAAATATTTACAACAACTTACATTCAAGCACCATCTACCGAAAGGCAGAGTAAATTGGAATTACGTTAGGCGGCTATATTCTGGATTTGGCAAAACCAAAGCCTTTATGGAAACTTATACCGCAGTAGCTTCAGGCCAAGCTCTGCCCGTTGAGGGGAAATTGCCGTTTTGGCGCGATAGAATTACATACCTTTTAGGAAATCTATTATCAGATTTTCCAATTCTGACAGCCGGTTTATTCTCGAAATTGGAAGGAAATGACAGAATACTCACCGCAACTGCCAAACTAGGGCATATTCAAAAAATCTACCAGTTAAAGAGCAAGTACCTCGATAACTATAGAAAGGTTTTTGCGCTTCAATCGAATCTCAAACAGTTAACTATTGACGATGAGTGACCCAATATTAACTGTACTAATGCCGGTTTACAATGCCGAAGAGCATGTTTCGGAGGCCGTTATTAGTGTACTAAACCAAACATTTTCTCGATTCAAGTTACTAGTAATTGATGATGGCTGCACAGATAATTCTATAGCAATTATTGAGGGTCTGAAAGATGATAGAATTGAAATCCTCAATTTGCCAAAGAACGCGGGTTTGGTAAACGCGCTTAACGTGGGTTTAGATAAAATTGAAACCAAATACGTAGCCCGCACAGATGCCGATGACATTTGTTTGCCTGATAGATTCGAACATCAAATTTCGTTTATGGAATCTCACCCTCGGGTAGGTGCGTTAGGCACTGGATTCGATAGCCTTTTTCCTGATGGAAGTATAAAAACCGGCACCCGTTTTTCCGATAACCACGAAATGGTGAGGTTTAAACACCTCTACCAAATACACATTATACATGGTACCGCCATGCTTAGAAACAGCGTAATTAAGGAAAATCAATTAAAATTTGATCCCAATTTCAAACACGCTGAGGATTACGATTTCTTTGACCGACTAGGCAACGTGAGTGAGATTTCAAATCTGCATAAATCGCATTACCTCATTCGGCAGCATGATGGCCGCGTTTCGAGTCAATTTTCTGAGATTCAATGGAATAATTCAAGTGTAGTTAAGCGCAGAATATTTCAAAGCATTGGCATTCAACCAACCAATCTGGATTTGGAGCTTATTATGTGGATGATGTACCAGAATTACGAGTGGTTTGATGCTGAGAAGCTAGATATGCTTGTCGATTTAATAAACAGAATGAACAATGCTAATTCAGTCAGCGCGTATATAGAACCGGAGTTTCTGAGGAATCAATTGGTCGTACACTTCTATCACTTGGCCAATTTTTTTGCCAGCAAAGGCAGCAACGTATTGCCACTATTAAGACAACTAGATGGCGGTAAATTTTCTGACGAACCTAAACTAGTTGCAAGCATTTACCTAAAATGTTTTAAGCAGAAGCTAAAGTTTTAATTCTACAACAAACGCCACACACAATGTTGAGTGAATCTTTGGATTTTAAACCCAAATAGGTAGGCACAAATTGTCTTTAGTGTCCGTTCTTTTTTTTTCTTTACCCCGAATTCACATGCTTATAAATTTCAACCCACAGTTTGTTTAAATGAATTGGCTCTTTAGAATGTATTACACGCTCCGGTTAAGAGCCATCTATTCCTATCACTTACGGTATAAAAAGAAAAAAAACGGGCTAGGAGAAAAGTTAAAGCAAGAGGGGAAAACTCGTTGGATGGATATGGGCGCCTCTGGAAGTTTTAGTGACGGTTTCTTTTTTGCTGACCTCTATCCGCCAGAAGAAGCCAATGAGAAACTAAAAGACAGATACTTTCAGTTCAATGCTACCCTGGATCATCCCCAAGAGAAATTTTCCCAAATGGGCAAATTCGACCTGATAAGAATGCAACACGTATTGGAGCATTTACCTATTGAAGGAATACCGTTAGCCCTTACCAATTTTCACAAATTATTGAATGATGATGGCTGGCTGCTAATCACGGTTCCTGATTTAGAAACTATGGTGAATATGTATCGACACAAATCATTAGATATACCTTCAGCTTTTGCAGAATGGGCCGAAACGAGGGTAGAAAAAGGAAGTCCTCAGAGTTTTTATTTCTCCATTTTCACCCACAGCTTGCCTCATCAAGCCCATTATTGGTGTTTTGATCAGGAGGGCATGGAATACGCAATTAACCAGTCCGGTTTATTCAAAAACGTAAAGTGTCTAGGTCCATTTAATAAACTGGCAGACGTGCCTTTTACGCACAATCGACCTGGGGAAGATCTTTGCATTATTGCTCAAAAAGCTTAAAATGACAGAAAGAACGGACAGCAAATTAGCAGACCCGTTTTTTTCGGTGATTATCCCGACTTACAATCGAGCTAAATCAATTTTTGAGGCCGTTTCAAGCGTTCAAACTCAAACATTTGGAGATTTTGAGCTGCTTGTAATTGATGATGGCTCTACGGACAATACGCGAGAAATACTTGAGCCTGTCTCCAATTTAGACGCTAGAGTTAAGTATATTTTTCAAGAAAATGCCGAACGCAGCGCAGCCCGAAATCATGGAATTGAACTGGCTAAAGGAAAGTATATCTGTTTTCTGGATAGTGATGACATTTACTTAGAAGAGCACCTTTCAAAATTTCACGAAACCATAGTTGCGAACAGTTTTCCAAAGGCAATGATTCTAGGGAATTCGTTAGCTGAAATAAATGGAGAATTCAGAAAAGACCCTCCGTACGTAACACAAACTGACGAACCCATTGAGTTAGTTCTTAAAATTTCAATCTGTTCTCAGCGCGTTTGTATGGAAGCTTCTATTCTCAAAAAGTTTAGATATGATATTGGGCTTCGTGTAGGAGAGGATCAGGAGTTGTGGAGTAGAATCGTACCACATTACCCCATTATTCATTCCAATCAGTATACGGTTGTTTTGCGTGATCTCGGAGATCGTACTATCGACTATCAGAACACGGATACATACTTGGCCAACCTGACGATTAGAAAGAGAATAATAGCTCAGGATAAAGCGGGGCTAATTCGGCCCGAGTGGAGGAAATTCGCTCTAAGCGCGGCTTATTATAAGTTGGCAATTAGCTATTTAAAACAACACAGAATCTGGAAATTCTACATAAGTATTCTCCATTCGATTTGGGTAGATCCTAGCCACTTTTTTAAGGACAAACTGTTAGTAATTGGGTCTACAATACCCTTGGTGAAAAAATTTACCGAAGGTAGATTGCCCAAATTTGTTTCTCCCGCGTAATGAGAATCTTACAAGTTGTTCCTTCATTAATTAGAGGCGGTGCCGAGCGATTAGTACTCAACCTTACCAAAGAACTGGAGACAAACGGGCATGAAGTAAAAATATTTGCACTACATGATGAGAACCTTTACACATCGCTTAACAACAAAACGGAGGTTGTAATTACCCCGGCCAACGTCTCGTATTCTCTCTTAGGCACGGATACTTCAGATACGCAAGCATTTGATAAAGCCGTTGAAGATTTCAATCCAGACATTATTCATAGCCACCTAATTGAAGCGGAATTTATTAGCCGTCATAAACCAATTAAAAAGGCGGTTTACATCTCGCATTGGCACGGATGTCCAGAAATGCTCAGGAAAGCACCTTTATTAGACTTCCTGAAAAAAGATACGTGGTGGAACTGGAACTCCAAGCGAAATCTCATTCTTGGCTATCGAAAATGCAACAACCATTTTCTATGTATTTCTGAATTTATGAAGGCGTTTGTAGTTGAGCATTTAGACGCGAATCCTGCCCATTGTACCATCATAAGTAATGCTGTAGACACGGATTTATTCAGTCCTAAGTCCATCGAATCGAATGACTCCAACTTTCATCTGATAGCTGTTGGAAAACTGAACTACAACAAGAATCAGCAGTTTTTAGTGCGAGTTGTGGCGGAATTACACAAGCATGGAATTCAATCAGACCTAACCCTTCTTGGAAGTGGAGCCGAAGAACCCAACCTGCGTGCATTAGCTACAGAACTTGGGGTGGCAGATCGAATCCTTTATCCTGGCACTGTCGACAATCCGCAAGATTATTTGAACCGAGCTGACTTGCTTATTCATGCTTCGCACTACGAGGCTTTTGGCCTAGTTTTACTTGAAGCAATGGCCTGCGGAAAGCCTGTGGTTTGTTTTAATGATGGCGGTCCTGCAGAAGTGGCGGTAGATGGCCTAAACGGATTTATTGTTCAGCGAGATAACCTTTCTGCATTTACGCAAGCGGTATCTAAACTGGCAAAAAATAAAGATTTGTACTCAAAAATGAGTTCTGACGCGTTGAAATTCAGTCAAAAATATGGGCTCAAACAGTACGCCCAAAAGGTCTTTTCTTTGTACGAAAGATTACTTAATGAAAGAAGAAAATAACTACGGAATGTGCTTTCTTGCCCAAGCAAGGTCTTCTTCCTTCGGCTCGTAGTTGATCATTTCATCATCCAAAGAATCTACGCGGTAATAGGGTTTTTCTCGTTTCATTACCACCTTAAACCGGGTCTTCTCGTTATGCAATTCTGGCTTTAAAATATCTGGATAGTCACCAAAAAGCTTCTTGTCAATCTTCTCCAAGCGATTACAAAACTCTCGCTGAAATCTCCATTTTAAACTATGCGGGTGAGCGGTGCCAAATTCTTTTTTGCACCATGCCTTTTTGAAAATTTCGAAATCAGAAATTTCTACTGGTCTCGAAGAATCTGTATGCTTATTATAGGCCTCACGCCATTCAAAATACTGCCTTCGGTAAATCAAATTATCGTCCGACTTCAACCCTTCACAATGAAAATAATAGCGTTTACTTTCCTTCTCAATCGCGTAGTAAAATGGCACTCGTATTACATCAAACTTCCCATATTCAACATATTCAATATCCTTCCCAAAGCGTACTAAAATCGGTTCTCCTGGATCAATTGCTGGCAGGTTTTTTCTCGTATGATGCAAGTCTCCCCGAAGGTTGGTTCTTGGAAGTTGAATGGTTCTTGGTCTGTCATCCTTTAGCACTTTTTCGCGCAGCAGTTTCATGTCATCAGGGCCAGATGTTCTACAAACCATGTCTGCATCCCAACGCAAGTGCCATTTGTAGCGTGTACGTTCTAGTCCCGCGTTGCGGCAATCTCCCAACAGCGCATCGGGCATCTCAAGAATATCAACTTCAATCTTATGACCAAACTTCTCCTTAAACGCCTGCATGACCTCTAACGTTCCGTCATCAGAACCATTATCAACACATACAACCTGATCTACCACCCCAATCAAACTTTCGAGGCAAAACGGCAAAATGTACGCCTCATTTTTTGCAGACACAACAGCTGTAATTCCGTCTTTCAGCGGTTCATTACTTCGCGTACGGTCCCAAACGCGCAACCAGCGGTAAAAACCGTGATACATTAGCACATAAAGAATGCTTCTTACGTGTTTCTTGAGTTCATTCATCCTAGGCCAAAGATGCGTTTAACCTTGCTAACTGCTACACCCACAATATTTGTATTGGTAAGCTGTGCATGAAAATGAACTGGCTCCCATCGTTTTAGTAGGTAGTGGTAGAAATTGTACAACCCAGGTACAGTTCTTACCCAACAAAATCTGCGATTCCATGAGGAAAGTTGACTCTTTAAGGAAGAATCAGGCTCCACCTTTAGCCCATTTAACCTGAATGGAAATACTTGATCTGATATACCAGTATCAGAAATCTCCAACTCCACTACCCCACTCTTTCTACCACTTTCTCGAATTCGGAAAATCTGTTTTCCCATCACAATATCATCAAAACAGAAGTTTCCTAAACTGAAATAAATCGGAGCGTTTTTGTACTTAAATGATGATTGAAATGTGTGTGTGTGGTGTCCTATAATGGCGCTTGCACCTGCATCAATCATCTGTTTTGCATGCTGTACTTGCTCTTGATGAGGCAGGTAACCGTAGTCGCATTTTCCGCCCCAATGTAATAGCACAACCACTTTATCTACTTCGTCTTTCAGTCTGTTAATATCTTCCAAAATCTGATGCATCCAATACGAACTAGCAAATACCTCAGCCTCTCTAGGAATCTTTGGATTGGTGTCTTCATGCACGTAATTAAGAAAGCCAATTTTCCAACCTTCTTTCTCAAACACGAACGGCATTGATGCCATTTCCTTCATACACGAAGCCCCCAAATAATCAATACCTAGTTCATCCAATTTATTTACCGTGTTTCGAAATCCTTCCTCTAGATTATCGTAAACATGGTTTGTTGCGAGCGAAACCAATCCCAAATTCAAATCTTTTAGCGCTTCAAGCGCTTTTAAAGAAGTATGAATTCGAGGAATTTTAGCCTCATTTTGTGCTGTTCCTGATGCCAAGCACTCTAAATTTCCTACAACAAAATCTGCGTCAGACAAAATAGAATGCATGGCCTCAAAAGGCTTTTCGCCTGACTCAATAAGCTGAATGTAATCGTTGTTAAACGACACGTCTCCAATAAACTTAATCCGAATAGGTTGCCTGCTAGCCATGTGCTTGCCCAATACTAAAGATTAATTGCGAATTTTAGCCACAATTCACGTTCATGTTACTCGGAACAGTAAAGAATTCTAGTCGATTTTTGGTTGAGAAAGGGGAAGGTTTTAAGCAAACCATCCTTGACGAAATAGTGCTTTTGAGTAACGATTTTGGGCGAAAGCCAAGAGGTTTACTTTCCATTGGCGCGAATGGTCTCATCTTTACTTCAGAAACTCCTTATGTTCAATCTAAAGATGGCTACACATCCGTAACTACTAATGATCAGAAATTAGCTGAACTGGTACCGTTGGCCGAGAATAATTTTGCGGGTTTTCAGATTCAAAAAACTGAAAATGGGTGGTCGGCATATGCTTCTTCTGCTCGTATTACACGGGCTAGAATATATTTCCTTTTTGTAGAAGATGGTATTCTTTGGTCGGACGATCTTAGGGAGCTTATTCCCTATTCCACGCGAGAAATGAACCCAATGGGCGCTTTCTCAATCCTTAAATATGGAGATGTTCCTGAATACATCACTGTTGTAAAAGGAATTCATTGTATTCCGGTTGGCCAGGAATTAAAATTCGGTCCAAAGGAGTTTGATCAATGGCTGAAACGTGGTGAAATTCCTCGCGAAGCATTTGAATTCTTCTTTAAGCTCGATTTTCCGATGGATGGTGGAGACCTTCCGAAAACGGAAAAATTGATGGACTCACAATTCGAGTTTGTGGCAAGTTTGAATCCAATTGTCCCAATTTCTGGTGGAGTTGACAGCACTTTGGCAAATTGCCTTATTGACAAATTCATCGACAAACCTTACCCAGCTTATTACATCCAATTTGGGAAAGACGATCCCGAACTAAAATTTGCCCAAGAGGCCGCTAAAGCTTCAAAAGCTGAACTTGAGATTGCACTTTTCCAACCAGAAGACACCATTCCTAGTTTTGAATACCAGAACGAACACGCCATTCAGCCAATAGGTGAAAGTTCGACCATTTCAACCGCTTATCACTTCAGGAATCAGAAGCACGCTGGGCACAAGATTATTGATGGCACTTTGGCTGATGGATGCTACGGATCAACCAATTACAATAGATCAGTTATTGGAGAAATTCCCGACAGGCCGCAATGGCAACAACGCTTAAATGAGTGGATTGCAGCTCAACTTCAAAGTCGAAAATTACCCAATTACGAACGATTTCATCCTCGCGACAGCTACATCAATGACCCGTATCTTCAATTTATGGATGTATATCTGGGGCCATTCGGGAATATGTGGCTGAAGGATTCTAAGAAGCATTCTGAGTCGTTATTGCCCCTTTGGCAATACTATTACGATTATTTGAAGGCTGATAAATCGAATCAGGATGATTGGATGAAATACAGCGTTTTTAAAATGGTGAACTACGCTTGTAAGAACAATACTGCTAAATCGTATGACAATTCTCAGCCAGAAAACTCTGGCCTTTATCCGTTTACTTGGAAATCAATTCTCGAAGATCAAGGACATTATTCTTGGGCCGAGAAAACCTTGGAAAACACGATTAAATACCCTTTGAAGAAAATTCTTGACCAGTACATGAGCAAGGATTTCATTTACCGAAAAAAGGTCGGGTTGAACTCATGCTTTGAGGACTGGATTCATCTTCCATTTCTGAAAGATCATTTCTCTAAAATCATTTCAAGGCCTAACGGTGTGGCTGAGTATTTTCTTGGGAGTAGAAAGAATTACCTTCTAAACCTGTATTCAAAATCACAGCCATTGCATCCTAACCTAGCTCGAATGGTGATTAACATGAGCATTTTAGATGCTTGGTTAGAGCGTCACAACATCTCTATAAAATAGGATGACACGCATCCTTTATATCGGAGACCCAAGCAGCGTACACGACATAAAATGGGTGAGCTTTTTCAGTACTCAACCCAACTTTGAGGTTTATTTTCTGGTTCAATCGCACGAAATGAACCTTATGACATCAGAAAGGAAAAAGCAATTTGAAGAGCTTCAAATCACTGTTGAAGGTCCAATTAAAAGTTATTCTCTGTGGCGTTTTTGGGAAAACAGTGACTCACTTGCTAAAATCAATGAAGTCATTCAAAAGCGGAAGATTGATGTAATTCATCCGTTGTTTGCAACGCCATTTTCACTTTGGACCAAAACGCTTTCTATTCCATCCATCATTACAACGCGTGGTTCTGATGTACATGTGGTTTTAGCCGGTCTAGGCAAAGGGTCATTATTGCATCAAATCCACGGAAAACTATTATTGAATCGCTTTAAATCTGCATTTGAGAATGCTGCTGCCATTACGTGTACTTCACAAGGCCAATTAGAGAGAATTAACTCAATTTTTGAGACCAACTTAACGGGTGAAATTATTAGAACTGGGGTTAACGTTGATGACATAAACTCAGTTAAACCCGAACTGAAACTACCCTCAATCTTTAACGGAAAGAAGATTGTTTTTCTGCCTCGATATATCCAACCCATTTACCGCACAGAATTGCAATTAAAAGCGTTGATGGAGATATCGGATGACATTAGACCGCAACTGGCCTTAGTTCTGATTAAAGGAAAAAGAACTACAGAATCTTATTTGCATAAGATTGAAGATTTATTGAAGAAATTGGGCATTCCATTTCACATTTTTGAATCATTGACGCAACACGAAATGTGGTCGATGTTCAAGCTGAGTTCGCTCTCCATTATGACCCCAAAAACAGACGGAACTCCAAATTCTGCGCTAGAAGCTATGGCTGCCAGATGTCCGCTAATCTTGGGTTCGTTCAAGTATGATGAAGACTTATTTTCTGAAAATTTCTGTCAAAGAATGAAAACGGATTCAGTTTCAGAATTGACCCAATTAATTCAAGATTCAACAGAAAATTATCCCAAAGAAAAATTGAATTCGGCTTTTGAAAACGTTTCCAAATTTGGGAATCGTCAGATTGAAATGGGCAGAATTGAGCAGCTCTACTTATCGCTCACTAAGCGTTAAAACCCGCTTACAAAATTCTGGATAATTGATATCGGCAGAGTAAAAAGTGCCCCAAATGTTTTTGGCCTCAGCACGCATAGCATTGTAATCTTTAGTATCCAGCGAACTCAAATGTTGAATAACCTCCGCCACATCTTTTGGGTTTATTTCTTGATCTAACAGAAAACCCGTCTTTCCATTAATTACAATCTCTGAAACCCCTCCAACGTCTGTTGCAATGGCGGGGATTCCGAACGACATGGCTTCCATGATGCTAACAGGAATGCCGTCATATCTACTCAAGCTAATGAACAAGTCCACCATGTGGGTAGAGTAATATTCAAGCACTTTCCAGTTTGGAACTCGCCCTAGAAAGTGGAACTGAATGTTCTCTTTAGGTCCTAGCACTTTCTCGCACATACTAACCAGTGAGTCTTTCTCTGGCCCATCGCCAAAATGGGTCCATTCTATTTCCAAACCTTCTATATGAGAAAGCGCCTTTACGATTAAGTGAACCCGTTTTATTGGAATAAGATTGGAACAACTTATGAGCTTAAAACGTCTAAAATTTCGTTCGTGTGGTTCTAGTTTGTCCACCGTCCTTATACCCAGTCTACTTTGATAAATTCGTCCTTCATTAATGATTGAACTGAAGTGACTTAACAAGTAATTTCTTCCATTTTCGGATATGGCAAAAACAGCATCCAAACCATTAAAAATGGTTTTTCTAAATGGGAGATAATGATATTGACTTCGCTCGAAATAGAGGTCCCATCCGTGTAGTCTACAAAAAGAAATTGCCTTCGAATTTTCCTCTTTTAGGTACGAAATGGCTAACGCTGCATCATCCGTCCAATAACTATATAAAAAGAGGTTTTCCTCGGGTTTCACTTCGACCTTGGTGCTAATCTGCGATTTCATTTTCAAAGCGCGAATACGAGAAACCAGCAAAGTTTTAACCTTTCCAAAACTTCGCGAACCGTGATAATCCTCAGATATTACCCTAAGTTCATTTCGTACTTCTGTATCAAAAACCAATCTCCAAATCGAACACGCCTTTTCTAGAAACGTTGGATTCGGATTGAGCTCGATGAGTGAAACCGAATCTGGAACTTCGAACTGCTTTATGTCATCAACTTTTCCGGTTGTGCAAATGGTAATTTTCTGAAATTCCTGTTTTAAATATGTCAATTCAACCTCCAAAAACGGTTCGCCAAAACCAAAAGGAAAGTTGCTGCACACTATAATTAGATGTCTGTCTGACGAACTCACGTTGCGAATTACCACATTCTGATGCACAAAGCAATATGAACCGCATTGTGTATCATTGAATCCGATAAAACAAGCATATGTGTGGCATAGCAGGCATCTTTAATCCAAATGGCGTTTCAAAAGAGAATTTGAAGCTTATGTCGGATGCAATTTCACACCGAGGACCAGATGCCGAAGGTTTTTTTACCGATGAAAATTTTGGTCTAGCACATCGTAGGTTAAGCATCATCGACCTTAGTACAGCTGCCAATCAGCCCATGCAATCGCATAATGGCCGGTATTGGATGGCCTTTAACGGTGAGGTTTACAACTATAAAGAAGTTGCTAAAGAGTTAGGCGAAAAATTGAACACCACTGGCGATTCGGAGGTGATTCTTGAGGCATTTGCTAAATGGGGACCAGAAATGGTCAATCGGCTCAATGGGATGTTTGTGATTGTAATTTTCGATACTCTTGAGCGAAAATTCTATTTCTTCAGAGATCGTATGGGGATTAAGCCACTGTATGTTTATCGTAAAAACGGGCTATTGGCATTTGCCTCCGAGATGAAAGCGATTGTAGCACTGAAAGATGAAGTGAATTTGAGTGTAAATAGAGGGGCTATTCCGTACTTCCTTCATCTTGGATACATTCCTCAGCCACTTACCATTTACAATGAAATTGAGAAGTTCCCTTCGGGAAGCTGGGCTGTTTCAGACGGAAAATCGTTCGAAATCAATTCATTCTGGAAGGCTTCAGAACAATTAACGTCCAACGTTTTATCCGATGAAACACAAGCCAAATCTCAACTAAAAAGCCTATTACAATCTTCGGTAGAAAGACGATTGATGAGTGATGTCCCTTATGGAACTTTTCTCAGTGGTGGTATCGATTCTAGTCTGGTTACTGCTTTAGCGCAGAGCGTCTCGGCCGATAAACTAAAAACATTCTCAATTGGGTTTGATGATGCAAAGCACGATGAATCGAATTTTGCCAGGCAAGTATCTAATCATTTAGGCACCGAGCATTACGAATACCGCATTACGGAAAAAGACGCTTTAGAATTGATACCGTCCATCATTCCTCAGTATGATGAGCCTTATTCTGATTCATCGGCCATCCCAACTATGCTCGTCTCAAAAATGGCGCGACAAGAGGTGACGATGACACTTTCTGGCGATGGAGGAGACGAACTGTTTCACGGTTACGGTATGTATAATTGGGCAGAAAGGTTGGCAAACCCTGCCATTCAAGCATTAAGCTGGCCCATAAGTAAGGCACTTTCGCTTGGTGATGACCGGTACAAACGTATAGCTAAAGTGTTCGACTATCCGGGAGAAAATCAGATGCATTCTCACATCTTCTCCCAGGAACAATATATGTTCTCCACTTCAGAGATTAGCAAACTTTTGGTGGGCACAAATGAAATGAACTATTCGCTTTTGGACCTAGATTTAAATTCAAAGAGAATATTAACTCCGACTGAAAATCAAGCCCTTTTCGATATTGAGCATTATTTGAAGGATGATCTTTTAACTAAAGTTGATGTCGCGTCAATGAAGTATTCTCTGGAAGCACGGGTTCCTATTTTGGACCATACGGTTGTCGAGTTTGCTTTGAATCTAGACCCAAAATTGAAGGTTAAAAATGGTGTCCAGAAATACTTACTAAAGGAAGTTTTGTATGATTTCGTTCCCAAAAAGATTTTTGACCGACCAAAATGGGGATTCAGTATTCCACTAGGGAAATGGCTAAAATCGGACCTTGCTTATTTAATTGACGAGTACTTAAACGAGAATGTTGTTTCAGGTACAGGCGTGGTAAAATGGATTGAAGTAAAGGCTCTTCTTACCAAATTCAGCAATGGTCAGAACCATCTTTACAACCGCATTTGGTTGTTGATTCTTTTGCATCAATGGTTTGCTAATCGCGTTCGGTCCTAATTGGCTCAAAACCGGGCGTAGGGCCTGAGGACTTTGGCAACGATGGTTTTTCAGGCACATACGGATCGAAATCCTCTCCATAAATTGTTCGTTCCCTATTGTACTTAATCATGTACAAACTGGCCAAGAAAAACGGCAAGGCTGGTATTTTGTAACGTACTAATGAACCAAAGTTTGAGGTTGTTAGTCCAACGGCAAAAGAGAAAAACATGGCGAAAATAAAGGAAAACAACACCATCGGTTTTGAAAAAATGTAACGTACAAAAGCAGCAGGCCCTGCCTTAAATAGCATGTAAATCAAGAATATCATTAGCGCTGTGTTTTCTAATGCAGAAATAAGCATTACCGGGTTTCTTACATCCAATAATGTTGGTCTAAACAAACCAGCAAAAATGGCCACCGGAGTTTTAGAAAGCATTCCACCAATCGATGGATCTATCGTTCCTATATCAAATGAATTTCCCTCATAGGCATCTCTCTTCAAGTCTTCCTGAGTGGCTACAGCTCGTTCCATGATAGTATCTACCGAACCGTAATCACCCAAATTGTTCGAAGCCTGCGAAAAAATCCCTGCTGCACCAATAAGCCCAACCATCATAATAATTGGTGCCGCTAATAACCTAATGATGTGATTCTGAATCTGTTGAATTCGATTAAAAACTACCCAAATTAAACAGCCAGGAAGTAGCGCGACAAACACGTATGGCTTCATGGAAATCATCACATAGGCGGAGAAAGACACATAGATTAAATTCCAAAAAATATCCCGCCTTTTCAATAATAATCCGTAGACGGAAGAAGTCATCCAGCACGCAGCAGTAAACGTAAACGTATCCTTCATAATTCCTGAGCCCCAGAAAACTACGGATGGAATAAACAAAAAGGCTATCGCCAACTCTTTGGTAAGTTTTGGATATTCCTCACAAAAAACAAGGTACAGTCGCCAGACACCTCCAAAAGACACCCAGGCTATTAAGATGGTACATCCAAAGAAACTATCTACAGACAGGAAATGAAATAAGCTGGTAAATCGAGTGACAGAGTATGCTTGCTGATCACGCAGATAATGAATTGGTGTATTTGAGCTTAAATCAAAACAATAAAAATTGTGCAAAGAGGTATTTCCGAATAAAATTTCCACGAAACATTTGGGTTCGGAAAAAACCAATGAAGCTAATCTTCCAGCATCCAGCCAATAAGCGGTAGTATCACCGCCCCCATAGTAAAAGACATAAATAAGTGCGAATGCTAGCCCACCGTAAATTTTGGCAAGAAAAGCGGGCTTGTAATATCGATAAGCGCGATTATCTGCAATTTTATCTCTGGGAACCCTGCTTGCAAAATAATGAACCAACAGAAGGTAAAATGGCACCCAAATGAAATCCCAAATGCCTACGTACTTCATCTTGCGGAATAAATAGAATTAAGGTTCATGCCTTCAAATTTACTCAAGGTCTTGGGAGATGAACTAATTTCGCTCAAATGAATGTCCTTTACCTTTCTTACGATGGCCTAACTGATAGTCTTGGGCGTTCGCAAGTTCTGCCGTATATCATTGGGCTTAGCAAACTTGGGCACTCTATTACAATTGTAAGTTTTGAAAAGAAAATACCTTTTCAAAGTGACAAGAAAAACATACAAAAGATTGTGGATGAAGCTGGATTGAAGTGGCATCCCCTTTCCTACACATCGTCTCCGCCTGTCGTTTCTACAATTTACGATGTGTACCGATTGACCAACACTGTAGATAAATTACATCGCGCGTCTCCATTTGACCTACTTCATTGCAGAAGCTACATTACGTCCTTAGTTGGATTGCGTACCAAATCGAAATTCGGTACCAAGTTTGTTTTTGACATGAGAGCTTTCTATGCGGATGAACGGATAGATGGTGGCCTATGGAATCTGAAAAACCCGCTGTTTAAAGCAGTGTACAACTATTTCAAGAAAAAGGAGCTTGCTTTTTTGAGTACTGCCGATTATTCCATTAGCCTAACCGAAAAAGGGAAAGATATTATTCACTCTTGGCCTCAGGTACAAAACCAACCAGTTCCTGTGAAAGTGATTCCGTGCTGCGCAGATTTGCATCACTTCAACCCTTCTCAGGTTAACAAAACCCTTCAAGCCAAATTAAAGTCTGATCTTCAAATAGATGAGAAGGACTTTGTAATTACCTACTTAGGTTCTATTGGCACGTGGTATTTGCTTGATGAAATGCTAGACTTTTTTCGTGTTTTGATTAGTAAAAAACCAAATGCGCGTTTTCTCTTTATCACAACGGATGAACCTTCAACAATAACAATCCCCGCTACAAAAAAGAATATCCCATTAGACCGCATTTCCATTGCGCCAGCTAAAAGAGAGGATGTTCCAACATTTTTAAGTCTTGCAAATGCCGCAATATTTTTCATTCAACCTATTTTCTCAAAATCAGGATCTTCACCAACAAAACATGGTGAAATGCTAGGCATGGGACTACCTGTAATTGCCAATGCTGGAGTTGGAGACGTTGATAGAATTATTGAGGACACAAATAGTGGAATACTTGTTCGCGAATTAAATAATGCAGCTTACACGAGTGCGGTTGACCAACTAGATGAACTGTTAAAAATTCCAGTTTCCACCTTGCAAAATGCTGCGCAGAAATACTATTCCTTAGAAGAAGGCGTGAAGAAATACAATGAAGTTTACCAGCAGATTAGTCGCTAGTGATGATATTTTTCATTCTTTAAAATGGTAAACGCTCGATAAAGTTGTTCAGTAAAAAACAGGCGTACCATTTGATGGGTTAAAGTCATTTTTGATAACCCAAGTTTAAAATTTGCTCGTTGATAAACTTCGTCTGAAAAGCCAAATGCCCCACCAACGAGAAAAACAATTCGTCTATGCCCGGCATTCAACCATTTCTGGAGTTTGTCAGAAAAGGCAATTGAACCAAATTCGGTTCCTTTCTCATCAAGCAAAACCAAAAAATCTTGTGCCGTCAAACTGTCCAAAATCAATTTTCCTTCTGCTATCTTTAATTCTGCCTGAGCTAGTTTTTTAAACTGTTTGGGCGCTTTTAACACCTCGGTTTCGAAAGTGCAATAGTGGTCTAAACGCTTAACATACCGAGCTATGGCGCCTTTTAACTCAGCATCATCGGTTTCTCCTACAAGAAAAAGGCACAACTTCATGGCATTCTCTTTTGGTGTTGGTCAAAGTATAGATTTATTTTGTGCCGCAACAACTTGACGTGGCGCGATTGTTGCGAATCGGTAACTTAGCAAACATGAAGAAATTAACTTCCATATTCATCATACTCTGTTTGGCCTTATCCGTGGGATTTGCCCAGGATGCCAACGAAAATATTAGTGGCGCCATCAAATTGGGCAACTATAAGGAACTTTCAAAACACTTTGACACCAAAGTTGAACTGACAATTGGCACCAAGGAAGCCAGCTACAGCAAAGCTCAAGCAGAGCTTATTGTGAAGGATTTCTTCTCGAATGATAAAGTGACCAACTATCAGGTAATTCATAGGGGAAAATCTCCAGATGGAGCACAATATGCCATTGGCACCCTCACAACGGCCAACACTACGTATAGAACGTATGTTTTAACCAAAGATGTAAATGGCGTTTTGCGGGTACAACAATTACGTTTTGAAGCAAACGATTAGCAGCCTCTATGACCGTTGATCAAATTATTGACGAAGCTCTTCGGGAAGATATTGGTGATGGCGACCATACATCAGACGCCTGTATTCCAAAACACGCAAAAGGGAAAGCGAAGTTGTTAGTTAAGGAAGATGGCGTAATAGCGGGAGTCGATTTAGCAAAGCAAATTTTCTTAAAAGTTGATGCAGACCTCAAGGTTGAAATTCTTATTTGTGATGGCGAGGAGATACGTGTCGGAGACATTATCCTAACCGTTGAAGGTTCGTCTCATTCTATCTTAAAGGCAGAACGGTTGGTGCTTAATTTCATGCAACGCATGAGTGGGATTGCTACAAAAGCGGCAAATCTCAACAAGTTGATTGCTGGCACTAATGCCAAATTGTTGGACACACGAAAAACAACTCCCCTCCTTCGGGAATTGGAAAAACTATCGGTAAAGATTGGCGGAGGGGTAAACCATCGTTTTGGATTGTTTGATATGGTGATGATTAAGGACAATCATATTGACATGGCGGGAGGAATTGAACAAGCCATTTCTAGAACCGTTACTCACCTTGCCAGCATTGGGAAAAACCTTAAAATTGAGATTGAAGTCCGCGATTTTAACGAACTAAACCAAGCATTGGCAGTCGGAGGGTTTCATCGTATTATGCTTGATAACTTTCATCCTGATGATGAGAAGAAAGCAGTTGAGTTAATTGCTGGTAAGTACGAAACTGAAGCTTCTGGTGGCATTACCGAAACCACCATTCGAGCTCATGCTCTGTCTGGTGTTGATTACATTTCTGTTGGTGCGTTAACGCATAACATTAAAAGTCTCGACCTTAGCCTGAAAGCGACCTAGGATGGTCAGAAAACTCATTGTTAAAATATTACAGCTTCCAATAATTAGGAATCTGCTTCGGCTTTCTAAAGAAATTCGAATACCGGGATTTGACGGGCTGCCGCTTTACGATGTAATGGCATTTTTCATAAAAGGCATGCAAGAAGGATGGCTAAACCTTAGAGCCAGTGCTGTTGCATTCAACTTTATCCTTGCCATATTCCCGGCTATTATCTTCTTTTTTACACTAATAGCTTACATACCAATCGATGGCTTTCAGGAACAATTAATGGCCATAATGAAAGTCATGTTACCAGAAAACGCTTACTCTTCAATAAGTGAAACGATTGAAGATATTATTACCCGTCAGCGAGGTGGTTTACTTTCCGTAACCGTGATTTCAGCAATGTATTTTTCAACTAATGGAGTAAGTGCTTTAATCGACAGTTTCAACACCACATATCATACAATTGAAAGCAGACCCTATTTTATCCAACGTGGTTTTGCCCTTTTAATCACCCTCATTCTAGTATTCTTTGTGGTTTTGGCTATTGGGTTAATCATATTTGGTCAGCTAGGAATGCATTACCTCGCCCAGAAAGGGTGGGTAGAAGATGGATTTGTACGTTTTTCATTAAACCTTGGGCGCTACATTATCATTATTACGCTGCTGTTTTTTGCCATATCAGTGCTCTATTTTCTCGGGCCAGCGAAACAAACCAGCTGGAGATTTTTTTCCGCTGGATCATCATTGGCAACAGTGCTAGTATTGGTTACTTCAGTAGGATTTACCTACTTCGTAGATAACTTCGGAACTTACAATAAACTTTATGGTTCTATCGGTACTTTGGTAATCGTAATGCTTTGGATGCTGCTTAATTCGATGGCCCTATTGATCGGATTTGAATTGAATGCCAGTATAGAAGATGCTAAACTTCGCGAAATTGAAATAGGGAAACGGTCTCTTGGGATTTCATTAGAAGAAGAAATAGAAAAAGGAGATCGATCTTGAAAAAGTATACCATCCTACTTTGCCTCATTTTACACTCCTTTTTGGTTTGGAGTCAATACAACCCGCTTTCGCCACCCAATACCTTTCGCTCAGCAGACAACCCAATTTATTGGAAGAATAGAACCCCAAACACTGATTATTGGCAGCAAGACGTGCACTATAGAATTGCGGCAAATGTTGACGAGAAAACGGACATCATTTCCGCCAAAATGGAACTGAGTTATTGGAACAATTCTCCTGATACTTTATACGAAGTCTATTTCCATTTGTATCAAAATGCGTTTCAACCAAATTCTTACGCTGACAAAAATGACAAGGCGAAAGGTCAAAACCATCATTTTGGCAAGTACGAAAAACAAGGGAAAGGAACTGAAATCGTTGCGGTTTCTGTCAATTTTAAACCCGTAAAACAAGAACTAGACAACACTATTCTCAAACTTATTTTGAGTGAACCTCTACTCCCCAATTCGAAAACTGAGTTTCAATTTGAGTTCAAAACATACTTCGACCAAGGCTCGATGGGCAGAAGAATGAAGCTATTTAACTCTAAAGGGTTCACTCATTACGATGGGGTGCACTGGTATCCTCGAATTTCAGTTTACGATAGAAAGTTTGGTTGGACTACTGACCAGCATCTTGGGAGTGAATTCTATGGTGATTTTGGAACGTTTGATGTCGCACTCTCTTTTGCTAGCAACTACATCGTAGAAGCTACGGGTAATTTGCTGAACCGGGAAAATGTATTGCCCGAGGAGCTACGGAAAAAGCTGGACATTAAAAACTTTGCAGACAAGCCTTGGGGAGAAAAAGCATCCATAATAATTCCTTACGATAGCACCGAACACAAAACCTGGGTATATCATGCTGAAAATGTGCACGATTTCGCCTTTACGGCAGACCCAAACTACAGAATTGGCGAAGCGGAATGGAATGGCGTCAAATGCTACTCATTGGCTCAAGAAAGTCATGCGGCTGGTTGGCAAAATGCAGCAGATTATACCGCTAAAATCATCAAAGTTTTTTCTGAAGGCATTGGCATGTATCAGTACCATAAAATGATTGTGGCAGATGCTAGAGATGGTATGGAATACCCCATGCTAACGCTAGATGGCGGTAGCGACCCTGATTATAGAAGTCTACTTGTACATGAAATAGGACATAATTGGTTTTATGGTCAGGTGGGAAACAATGAAACGTACCGAGCGGCATTAGATGAGGGGTTTACCCAATACTTAACCGTGTATGGCATGAAAAAAATTGACGGTGATACTGTAATAGAAGAACCGGCAGAAAATTGGTACAGAAGACGATTTGAAAAGCCATCGAGAGCCATTGATGATGAAATATACTACGGTTTTATGCGTAGCGCAACTCAGTTTAGCGACCCACGATTGAACACCCATTCCGATCAGTTTGAAGACAACTATTACCATGGTTACGGGCACGTTTATTACAAAACGGCAACCATGTTGTACAATCTAGAATACGTGCTTGGCGACACGTTATTTGCTAATGCAATGCAGCATTATTTTAATGAATGGAGGTTTTGTCACCCGTATTTTGAGGATTTCAGAAGCTCATTTATTAGATATACCAAAGTTGACTTAAACTGGTTTTTTGACCAATGGCTTGAAAGCAATACGCAGGTGGACTATTCAATTTCTGGTGTGAGAAAAGGAACCGAAAAAGGAAATTATATTGTTCGATTTAAACGGAAAGGTGGCATGCAAATGCCAATCGACTTTGTAGTGACCGACCAGAACGATGATGTTCATGAATATCATATTTCAAATAGTTGGTTCACCAAAGAAACCAATGCAACGGTTCTACCAAAATGGACAGGATTTGGCGATTTAAACAAGACGCACAAAGTTGAAATCAACATTCCAGAAGGAATCAAGAAAGTTGAAATTGACCCAACACATCGCTTAGCCGATGTAAACATGTTGAACAACACAACGGCTTCTGCCATTGATTTTGAATTTGATAGTCAAATACGAAATCGGTCAGATTGGCGATTGTATGAGATTTTTGCGCGACCTGATATTTGGTACAATGGCTATGATGGATTCAAATTTGGTGTACACTTAAACGGTAGTCACTTTAACCTGAACCACAAATTCAATCTGTATTTATGGGCCAATTCTGGCTTGGCACAATGGGATGTTCCGTCCGATGTTAAACTCAACGAGTTTATGCCTATTTCCGTTTTGTTCGATTACAAAACGTCTCTATCTAGATATTGGAAGAACAGTAACATTGATTTTTCTGGGCGCATATTAGATGGATTGTACAATGCAGAACTTGGGCTAGAGAAGCAGAATAGAAAGAAAACGACCACGTTTCGAGTGTACTACCGAGCTCTTTACAGACAGCAAGACAGAGACATTGCCTACCTACTTAACCGCAGTACTTGGGAAGCAGATATGTGGAACAACTCCTTCAACTTAGAAGTAAAACACACGTATCGATATCAATCCGGAAAAGGGGAATTGAACGTAGGATTACGAAGTTCTTCTTTAGGTAGCGATTACGATTATCATCAGCTCAAACTTGAAGCCCTGAACAACACCAATTTATGGAGACTCAAACTGAATACACGATTTTTCGCGCAGCTAGGAACTGGGTCAAATTGGGCGCCCGAATCTCAACTTTATCTGGCAGGAGCCAATCCAGAGGAAATGATGTACAATAAATTCACACGGTCGGCAGGAATTTTCCCATCCGAATGGGCAACTATTCAAGAAAGCTCCAACCATTTACATGCTGGCGGTGGCCTTAATTTGCGTGGATACGTAGGTTATTTGGCGCCAGAAAATGTTGATGGCGATATCGTATTGGCCTATGCAGGTAATAGCGGTGCATCTATTAATGCCGAACTGGAATTTGATGAAATCTTTGGACTTCGCCCTTGGTGGACTAAAAATTGGTTGGATATTGACCTTTACATTTTCGGAGATATTGGCTTAATAAGCACCAACCAACCTGGTGATGATTTCACTTTTGCGGCACCAAGAGCAGATGCAGGAATAGGCACCACAATTACCATAAAGGAATGGGGTGTTTTAGAGAAAGCAAAGCCGTTAACTATACGTTTTGATATGCCATTTTTCCTTAATCGTACTCCTGCACTTGACCCTGAGCCTTGGGCTTTTCGATGGATTATTGGTATTAATCAAGCATTCTAAACTCCTATAATTATGAAAACATTCTTCTCTTTATTTATTGTTTCTGCACTATTTATTCTTAATGGGTTCGCTCAGCAAACCTCGCCAATCGGCAAATGGAAAACTATTGACGACAACACAGGAAAAACCAAATCAGTGGTGGAAATCTCTGAGAAAAACGGAAAGTTATTTGGAATGGTGTTGGAGCTTTTTGATCCCGAAAAACCAGATCCTGTTTGTGAAGAATGTGCTTCTGACGACCCTCGTTACATGAAACCAATTGTTGGCTTAGAGGTTATCCGGAATATGGTTAAAGATGGTTCTGAATATGAAGATGGAGATATTTTGGACCCAGAAAACGGGAAGGTTTATAGATGTAAATTGTGGGTGGAAGACGGCAAGCTGAAGGTGCGAGGCTATATTTCTTTTCTATACAGGACTCAGACTTGGTTACCTGCCGATAGCTAGTTTTTTACCTCAGTCTTTACCAGTTCCAGTAGTTTCATCCGCTCTTCTTTCGGATATCTTTTCATGATTCTTTTGCGAGCTTCTAAGCCTAGTTCGGTAACAGCAGATTGCAACGCTTTTTCAACCAATTCATGAAGCTGATTGGTGTCTTTTTTCAGCAACAAGAAACCCGTCTCTCCAACTATATTAGGAATGGCAGCCACATTGGAACCGATAGGCACGCATTCGCACAACATTGCTTCGCAAATGGCACTAGGAAACCCCTCCATCATAGACAATTGGAAGTAAAATTGGTGTGTAGAGTAATGTGCTGTTAGCTCGTCATATGTAACGGAGGCAATCAGATTTACATTGTCTGGAACCGAAGTTCCTTCGGGTAAATCCTCTTTTGTTCCTCCAATAATGGTGAAAGTATTCTCAGGTCTTCTTATCGCCTGATCAAAAATTAGATCAACTCCTTTTCTGTAAAAATTGGCGGGATTCAAATAGCCAACCGTAAGAAATGAACCTGGATTCTTATCTGTCTTTTTTTGAAATAATTCTGAATCATATCCAAAATGAATAGTAGTGCATGGCGCGGTAGCCTTCGGGCAAAAAACAGTGTAGCCTTGCTTTGGCAAGTCACTATCTGTGTAACCGTACTCTGTGAACTTTAAGCTTTCATCAACCGGGGCAATGTGCGTTGCGAAATTGAGCGACCATCGGGTAAAAGCTCCTTGCAGAGCGTTGTTGAAATTACCGTAGTTGATAGATGGAAAGGAGACACAATCACTTCCGCCCAGCACAATAATTGCGGGTTTATTGAACAGCCGTGAAAAAAGAGCCGGTAAAAATGAATGATAACCGCCAAATAAGGTAACCGTAGCCTTAGCAGTTGGTAGATGAAAAAGAAGGAAGAAAAACTGATGAACAAACAAGAGCGGAACAAGAAATTTCTTCCTTGGAATAAACTCGAATCTCACCACATCAAACTCGCTTTCTAAGACCTCTAAATCTTTCCTTGCAAACGAGGATTTCACATTCTGTGAGTATATGATTTTCCCGTTTTTCAATTCGTTTCGAAGATAACAATTAGCTTTGAGGCCGGTCAGAAAGAAAGTGGATGGTTGTAGGAAATGGGTTAATTGCTGGAGCCTTTTCTTTGTTCAAAGAAAGGGAAGATGTGATAATTTTTGCGTCAGGAGTTTCGAACTCGAGTGAGACTTCGTCAGAAGCCTATGCTAGAGAAGAAAACTTGTTGCGCAATCATCTCCGAAAAAACACATTACTTGTTTACTTCAGCACGTTTAGTGTTTTCGACCCTAGCCTTTCAAACTCAGCTTATGTTAAGCACAAACTGGCGATGGAGAAACTGATTCAGACTGAATCAAATTCACACATCATTTTTCGGCTTCCAATTATGGTTGGCGGTTCAAAAAACCCCAATACGTTGGTTAATTTTTTAGTGAACAATATTCACCAAAATCAACGCTTTACGCTATATTCAAAAGCCTGTAGATATTTATTGTCCGTTGAAGATTTGACCAACATTCTCCCGTCCATTATCAACGATTCCAAATTTGCAAATGGTATTTATAACGTGAGCAGTACTGATCAACTTAGAGTGACCGATATTGTTTCAGGCTTAGAACGCGCTCTAAACAAAAAAGCGTTGTTTGAATCTGTTGAAAAGGGAGATTGCTATGCTGTTGAAATTTCAGAAGAAATAAAATCACATCCTGGTTTTACAATATCTAATCTTGACAAATTGCTTACTAAATACTACACGGTTAAGGCATGAATCTGTACAAGTTCAGGCATTATTACAAGAACAAATTTTTGGTGTCGCCATTCGTAAAAAGACGGTTTGCCCTTTCGTACAATTACAAGTACAAGTGCCTATGGTTTAGGACACCGAAAGTTGGAAGTCGATCTATTAATGAGCATTTCCTAGAGAACACACCTGATGATCAATACATCTATAGCTCTGCGGTTGGGTACAATTCAGACGACTTTAAGGATTGGTATAGATTTGCTTTTGTTAGGGAGCCAACAGATCGTTTTATTAGTTGCTGGAAGGATAAAGTGCTGAACCAAAATTTCTTTGATTTTGACTCTGAGACCTACGAAAAGATGAAGGACCTCAATCTTTTTCTATCATGGGTTGAAACGCTAAATATTGATGAAGCAGAGGAGCATTTACGTTCTCAGCATTCACTCATCGATTTGGAAAACCTCGATTTTTTAGGGAGATTAGAAAGCTTTGATGCTGATTTTCAGCAGGTAGCAGATGCCATTGGAATGCCTATAAAAAAGGCTTACAAAAAGAATACTTCAGGCACTCGGAAAATTGAGTTAACAGACGAAAATCGTGCTCGTATCAGAAAAATTTATCAACGAGATTACGAATTGCTTTACCCTACGCATTGAACAAGCGGTTTTATGGCTTTAGTTTACTCCAAACCGAAAGCATCATGTCGTTCACGTCTTCAGATAGCTTTAACCAAAGCGCGAGTGGCACAAATAGAACAATAATCAACGTTGACCTTAAGATGATATCCAGAACAAAATGTGATTGCACTGGGAGCAAAGTGCTAACCCCGTAGCTACCCAACCCAAGGATTAAAGTTGCGGCTGATTTCCAGCTAAACGGCTCGAAACCAAACATCATTTTCAGGAACAAATACTTAGCAACATTAAATGTGCAGAGTGAAATACTTGTGGCTATTGCAGCACCAACAATTCCATAAAGAGGAATAAAAAACAGATTTAACATTACCGTAAGCACCAACAAAACCAGATTCGAATAAGTATCGAATTTGTACCATTTTGAGGTTGTAATTACTCCTCCGTTAAGTCCAAATCCGATATCGACCATCCTGCCCAATCCAACAAAAAAGAGCACCCATTTCCCACTCGAATATTCGGAAGGTAAAAGCAGAAAAATATTGGCCTCATTAGCCCATAGCCCTGCAAAGATTAGTGTTCCAAACAATAACTGATTGATTGATGTTTTGGCATATACTTCTTGAACCATGCCCTTATCATCTCGTTTCCAGGCATCGGAAACCACGGGCAACGAAATATTACTGATTGCATTTCGAGGAATATTCATAAGCGCAACTATGTAGATAGCCACCGCGTAGAATGCCGTGCTTTCTAGGTTAATCATGTAACCTATCATTACTAAATCTACATGGAGTAAAAGATGTGCGCTAACGCTGGTGAGGGTAGTAAATGATCGGTATTTGAATATTTCCTTGTTGAGCTTGGAGGTGAGAAACGTTCTGTCAATTTTAAGGCCCAAATGACCGATCTTTTTAAGATAAATTACCATTCCTAATGCCAATAATCCTTGTTGCAGAACAAACAACCACAGGAATTGATGGATGTCTACCAACTCCAAATAGTAGAGCAAAATGAGCACGGTTGTAGTCATTCTCAAGAATACCTCTTTGAAGAAAACATTGACAACACTATGGTAAAGCGCTCGAGTATAGTTTGCTAGTAGCTGATAAAAAACTTCGAAGGCTAAAAACGGAAATAGAAGCAGGTAATAGTCTACAAACAGTGCAGAACCATCTCGTTTAAACTCAATAACTAAGGGCTGAAAAAGGTATAGAAGAATGGAAATAACAACAACTCCTAAAAGCCCCCAAAGCAGAGAAATACCCAGCAATCCGTGATGATTATTTTCATCTCCGTCTCTAAACTGAGGGAAGAATTTGATGATTGCATTGGTCATTCCAAAAAGGGCGAATTGTGCTGAAATACCCACTACTGCAATAAGCACTCTGGTGAGTCCAAATTCTTCTGGTTGGAAAAAAGCCGGAAAAAGAAGAACTGCATTCACATATCCCAACCCAAAACCGAGGTAGGAAATAATGGATGTGAGAATACTTTGCTTTCGAATTACGCCCATTTACAATTTACAACGTGCTAGCCGAAAGATATTTGAAAAGGAAAATTCTACTAAGAAAATTTAACATCACAGGTAGAAATAAATTAGGCTGTCAAGGTAACACTTCCAAATAGCCAGTATGGGTGGTTTCTCCCACATTTAAGATGTAAAAGTACACCCCGGAAACAGACGGCCTGTTGGTTTTCAAAATTCCATCCCATGGAGTATTTACTTCATCGAAAACTTGTATCCCCCACCTATTGTAAACGCGCAATCGATATGCACACGAACTACACTCGACAGAAAAAGGGACAAATATGTCATTCAATCCATCGCCATTTGGTGTAATAACGTTCGGAACACTACTGGACCAACAATCGTCTAACTCTACAGAGAAAAAAGCTGAGTCAACACCACAATACCCTGTTTGCTCAAGCCAATAATCTCCAGATTCCGACACAGTGATAATTGTATCATTAGATCCAGTGCTCCACAAATAGGCTGGTTGAAGTGGGGCCAACCAGTCTGAATATTGTCTTACACTATCTATTTTAAGAATGGTTGCTGAACCACAGGCCAAATTGGCTAATGACGTATAAATGGGTTCATTATCCACTCGATAAACATATGTGGTGTCAGCATCTCCGCCACATTGCTCAGATACACTTGCACTGTACCAATAAGAGTTTGAGACAGTTATCGATTCTCCAATCTCGCCTGTGCTCCAAAACACTTGGGCGTTTAAATTGGAAACTTCTGCGGTCAATAGAATGCTGTCTCCTGTGCAGACAAAAGCGTAATCTGGCAGATTAATATTGACATCCCCCTGAATAAGTTCTACATGAATAGTATCTAAAAAACTTCCACATGCATCTGTTGCCTCAAGAATATATAGTCCAGAAGTATCAACGGTAATTGTGTTGGTTATTTCGTTAGAACTCCAGTCATATTCCACTTCGCCAATAAAAGAACCTTGAGGTTGGATTTCGAGGTTTTCTGCGCAAAGCACAGTATCTGAGCCTAAAGAAAAATAAGGACCACCAGAAGTAAATAAGAGCATTGTGTCTGATATAGAACCACAGTTTGTGACAGCTTCAATCCAATATTCGCCAGCGGCCATTGCGGTTATGGTTGTATCTCCACTTCCACTAGACCACAGAAAATCTAGAATTCCAAACCAAGAAGCATCTGGCGTTAAATCTATGACATCTCCATCACAAATGGTGGTGTCGTTGGGAAGTTGGATAAATACAGCATTAAGCATGCTGACCTCAATAGAATCTGTAGCTGACCCGCAAATATCGTTGAGCGTTAAAACGTATGTTCCAGAAGAATCTATGGTTGCAGATAAGCCAACGTCACCTGTACTCCAGGTTGCAGTGTAACTGCCGTAAGTTTCCGCCTCAGCAAGAATGTCTATGGAAGTGGCGCAAACCAAAGTGTCGGCAGGAATTGAAATGACTGGGTTGTATCCTAAGTCAACATGGATGGTGTCCGTTTCAATCGAACATTGCTCGCTAATTGTTAACCAGAAATCACCTTCAATAGAGACTGTGTTTTGCTCCAAGGATGAACCATTGTACCATTCAAAAACATCCGCATTTCCTGAAAAAAGCGTTGGTTGAAGCAATAGATTATTTCCTTCACAAATAATGGTATCCGCACCTAAACTGAAGCTGAGGTCTTCTGGGATTTCAATATGAATGGTATCTGAAAAAACACCGCATACCCCATCAATTGTCACCCAGTAAGTGCCTGACTCACTGACCGAAATTGATTGAAGTTGGGCTCCTGTGCTCCAATTAGTTTGATAATTTGATTCAGAGGTATTCAGCAGCAAAGAGTCACAGACCAAGGTATCGTTGCCTAAGCTGAGTTCGGGAATTGGACTAATGATTACGTTGATTGTGTCATTAATTGTGCAACCTGCAGCAACACCTTCTATCCAGACTGTACCGGATTGTTGAACCAGAATGGTGTCTGAAGTAGCTCCGGTGCTCCAAAGAATGTCATCCACAGGGATGGCGGGAAACAACTGAAACGATGAGTTTTCGCACAATTGAATAGAATCTGAAAATACCGATGGTGCTTCCGCTGGGCCGAGCGATAGCAGCCAAGTACCTCCAGAGCTGCCAAAAACCATATCGCCAACAAACAAATCAGGATAACCGTTTCCGTCATAATCGGTTACTAAATCCAGTGCTCTTCCAAATTTGTCACCCGAATTAAGATTGTCTTGAAAATTAGTTTGGCCTTCGGTGATTACCTGTACTGCTTGGACTTCGAAGAAAGAATTAAGGTCAATTAGGAGGACGCCACCGACCGATGGCGAACCGTAATTCATGGATCCAACTGCAATATCTGCAGCATCATCGCACCACATACTAAAACCTCTTGACACTGCTGACCCAAACTTATCTCCAGCACTTATTTCGGCAGCAAGAATGGGAGAAACCGCTGCACTTATCTCGGTATTAGACACTAAGTTTCCTGTACTGGATATTGACATAATGTAAACTCTGCCATCGTCTACGGCCAAAACATCATCAAAAGGTGCACTTACCAGCACTTCCGTTGTGCCATTATTATCTAAATCTCCAAGGCACGCTATAGACCAACCCAAACCTGCATTATTGGTTAAGGTACTATTGAAACCAGGAGTAATTTCTGAGATTTTAACGTGGCTTTGAACGGTTCCATTTGCATTGAGAAACAGAACATACGCGGCCCCGTGATTGTTGCCGCCATCGTCATCTTCATGAACTCCAGCCATTATGTCTATCACACCATCACCATTTATATCTCCTATAGAGTCTAATCCCTTTCCAAATCTATCGGAAGTGCCAAGTGGCGAACCGGACCACCCTACGGAAGCGCTAATTTTCTGTTCGGTTAAAACTGTTCCGTCAGAATTCATAAAAAGAACCCAGAGAGCACCAGCCCAACCTCCTATATCGTCATCTCCGCTTGCGCCAATAACAAGATCTTCAACGCCATTTCCATCTAAATCGCCAATATTGGTTATTTCAGAGCCGAAGAAGCTTTCCTCCACCAAATTGCCTTGAAACCCACCTGCTATAGCGCTTATTTTTTGATACGACCCAACCTGTGCACTCGCATCCATGAATAGAATGTAGAGCGCTCCTTTGTTTGATCCACCATCGTCATCGTAAGGCGCTCCAACCGCGAGGTCCATAAATCCATCTTGATTGATATCCCCGATAGATGCGACTGCATAACCAAACCAATCTCCATTACCGAGGTCTGGAATTCCTCCACCTTCGAACTCATTAATGGGTTGTTCGAATACAATTAACGGGTTTTGACCAAGAACATTACAGATAACCACAAAGCACACTACGGTTGTAGCAACTAATTTAGGAATGTCAAGAAAGTGCCTTAGAGCCATATGCTAAGAAGCCAACGTGTACTCAACAAAGTAAGACATTCGATCTTAGGAAGCGCCAACCTAACCTAAGATTGAGTCCAAAAGGGCAGCCAAATCCTTAGTCAAACCTTTTCTGCTGAATTTTTGAATAGCAGAATTAGATGCTTCGACTGATTGATTTTGGTACAGACTTAAAATGGCAGATTTAATAGCTAGCAAATCGTTTGTATCGGCAATAATTCCTGCTTTTGTAATCTCTAAAACGCGTCCGATGTCGCTAACTGTTGGACCAACCGCCAAAATTGGCCTTCCAGAGGCAAGGTATTCGAAGAATTTTCCTGGTAAAATTCCTGTAGCGTTTAACGTATTGTTGATGCAAACCAGTAATACCTTGCTCCTTCTTTGATAGTTAAGAACCTCAACATGGGGGACATAAGCAATCTCTTCCCAATTTTCTTCTAGCCCGAATTCCTTAATGGATTCTCTCACGGAATAATCAACTACTCCAACGGTTCTAATAACAAGGTCTGACGCAAAGTCGGAATACTCTTGTTTCAATTCTGAAAGAGCTTTCCAGAACATAATATGATTTCGAGAAGGCGTAAATGTTCCTATATGACTAATCGTAAACTTCTCATCTAGAGTAACCTTAGTCTCAGGAAAATCTGCCAAATCATAGCCATTGGTGAGTGTTTCAACTCTCTTAGCTCCCAATGCCTTCATTTCCTCCGTCATGGTATACCCAATAGTTAGAGTGAGGTCTGCGTTTTGAAGCACATCGTGCTCCAAACTATGGTGTTTTCTATCCGCCCATCTAGACAACATTAACTCTTGGTAAAAATCGATATTGGTCCACGGATCTCTGAAATCGGCTACCCATTTAACCCCGAGGGTCTTTTTCAACTCAAGGGCAATAAGATGCATGCTATGAGGCGGGCCTGTGGAGACGACAACATCAACTTTATGCTCTTTGATATACTGAGTGAGATACTTAACTGATGGCTTTATCCAAAAACGCCTTGCATCAGGAATGAAGAAATTCCCCCTCACCCAAACAGCTATCTTTTTCAATAAACTTGGTTCTTTCTTCTCGGAGACAAAACCTGCTGCAATCTTTTTGTTCTTCTGACCTAAAAACTGACGATACCATGTATATGGTTCCCAAATAGGCTGCCGCAGTATTTCAATGCCCTCGGGCACATCTTTCAGCAAGGATTCATCGATTGCAGGAAATTCTGGGTTTTCGGGAGTGTAAACGATTGGCTCCCATCCAAACTCGCGTAAGTATTTAACAAACTTAAGCCAACGCTGCACGCCAGCCCCACCACTTGGCGGCCAGTAATAAGAAATGATGAGTACCTTTTTCAAGGCGACTAATCTTTTTTCGAGCGTACATCTAGCGCCACTCCTCCAACTACAAATAGGATCATAAGTATTGAGCCGAACAGTGAAAGGGTTTCTCCTGTTTCGTAGATTTTTGGTTCAAATTTGAATTCAACCGTGTGATCTCCAGCTGGAATAATCATACTCCTTAATACATAGTTTGCTCTCCAATGAGGTTTAAGTTCACCATCCACATAGGCGTTCCATCCATTTGCAAAATAAATTTCAGAAAATACTGCCAATTGATCTGATGAACTCTCAGATTCGTATTTCAGATAGTTGGGTTGATATTCCATAAAGTAGATGTTAGCCAGACTGTCTTTACTCGGAGTAAACTCACTCAACTCATTCTCAAATCGCTTGTCAATAACCGCAATTTGAGCTGGGTTAAAATCGTCTCTACTCAACCACGCTAATTCCTGATCAGCATTATCAACCATTGCAACATCACCCACAAACCAGGCATTCCCCATAGCCAGCGGATTGGCTCTAACAAGTGGTTTTCCTTCTCTATCTGGCGTAATGAAATACTTAGCATTAAGCATGTTGAGAACGCCCAAATTGGTCTTGCTGATGCAAGAATCAATCAGCTCTTGGTATCGTTTCAACTTGGCGCCATGATAACCACCTATCGATTTGTGGAAATAAGAAGTTTTTGAATCGTTGAACGTACTTACAGTTAGGTTCAATACCCTGAAATTAGGGTCCGTGTCTGCTAGTATTTGCTTATCTGCTGCAGTTGGCGCAATCACGCTCTTAGCTCGCGATTTTTTCACAAAATCATCGTCATTTAAATAACGCTGATCAACTTGCCAAAGATCAACAAGCACCAATGTTGAGATGATTAAAGCAGCTACGCCCGACTTCAATTTACCCATTTGACCAACAAATAATACTGCTGCCGCAAGCAATACAAATATTAGTGAGCGCCTAGCGTCAGATGACACTTGACTGCTACGATCTTCCTGCAATGCATCCGCAAGCCATTCGAAATTTGTGCCGATTAGTTGTACATCAGAGTCTGAAAGAAAATCTAGGAACATACTAGGTACCACAGCAAATAACAGACACAAACCGCCAACAATTCCGGTAGCAAACATCAGTGGTTTTTTCAACGAAGCCTTATCCTCCGTTTCAAAAAATGCCTTTAAGCCCAAAACGGCTAAAATTGGCAGAACCAGTTGAGCAATTACCAAAGTCATTGACACTGCCCTGAACTTGTTATATCCAGGGAAATAATTGAAGAACAAATCGGCAAACCAAGCAAAATTCTCACCCCAAGAGAGCATTATTGACAATAAGAAAGCGATGAGCAGCCACCATCTATCTGATGTTTTGACCACGAACATTCCTAGCACTGCCAAAAAACAGATAATGGCACCTAAGTAAACCGGTCCAGAGGTAAATGGCTGAGCCCCCCAATAGGAAGAAGTTTGCTGCTGTAGTCTCTGAAGTTGTTGCGCTTCTTCTTGAGTTTTAGGTCGATGAGAAACAAATTCCTGATAGGTTTCAGATTTCTCATCTTGAAGAAACGAATTCATGCTACTACCGCCCATAAAGTTTGGTATGAGTAATGTAAAGGTCTCGCCTACTCCATAACTCCAGCGCATAGCATACGACTTCTCTAGTCCGCTTTCACCTTGCTGTGTCGACAACTCAGATTTTCCACGCATGGTTTCTGCACCGTAATCTGCAGTTGTCCAAAGGGCGCTAATATTAGGCCCAACTGCAATCAATGCAGCAACGACCATCATTCCGGTGGCCTTACTAAAGTTGGCAACCTGACCTGCTTTAATAGCCTCAACTAACTTAACAGCACCCAAAATGAGAACGGTTAGCAGAAGATAGTAGGTAATCTGAAGGTGATTAGTAGCTATTTCGAGGGATAGAAAAAGTGCAAGAAGTGCGGAGCCCAGAAAATATCTCCCCTTGTATGTGAGCAAAATGGAACCAATAACAGGCGCCATATAAGCCATGGCATGCACCTTTGAATTATGACCAGCCTCGATAATAATTAATGTGTAAGATGCCAACCCAAATGCAAGCGAACCGGCAAGTGCATAACGCCATCCAACTCCCATCATTAAGAACATAAAATACGCTCCGGCAAACATGAAAAACAGATAATTGATTGGGCGAGGAATCAACTGATTCATAGCCTTAAGCGCCTTTTGCGCCCAGTTATTTGGGTACAAAACCGAAATTTGATAAGCTGGCATTCCACCAAACATGGAGTTGGTCCAAAGTGGTTCTTCGCCTGTATCTTCTCTGAAATCGACAATCTCCTTACTCATACCAAGGAAATTGACAATATCAGATTGCACCAACTCCTTCTTCTTGAATACTACCGGATTCATATACGCTACAGCCACACACAAAAGCGCTATTAAAGCGGCTAAATGAGGCAAGAATTTCTTCAGTTTATCCATGATAAATAATGTAAATGTGGGGTAATGAAGTTGTCAAATTTGCTACTCTTTGATTTCCTCAAAGTCAACATAATCGCCTTCCGTGTCTGAAACACCTTCTTTCTTTTTTTCGGCTCCTTTCTGAATAACTACATCTCCTTCCTGAAAATCTGAATAGCCATTTTGGCCTTCGTAGGCTTGGCGCATTTTCTCCTCCATGTTCTGCTGGGCCTTTTCTACCACCTTTTTTGCTACCACTGGAAAGAAGAGTCTGAACAACACTTTCCAGAGGTAGTAGAAAACAACCAAGAACAGAATTACCTTAAGTAGCATATCAAATCAGTACTCTATCGGCTAAGATATAGGTTACGCTCAGAATATATTTCTCTGAAGAACTCATCATCGAGGTCATCGATGAACCGAATTGCTTCTCCAGTCGACTTCATTTCAGGGCCTAATTCCTTATTTACATCGGGGAATTTCTCAAATGAGAATACAGGAATCTTTATTGCGTACCCTTTTTTGTAAGGATTGAATTTAAAGTCTTTTAACATCTTCTCGCGCATCATAACCTTTGTAGCGTAGTTCACATAAGGTTCGCGGTAAGCTTTTGCGATGAAAGGAACTGTTCGTGATGCACGTGGATTTGCCTCAATGATATAAACCACCTCGTCCTTCACCGCAAACTGAATGTTGATGAGTCCTATTGTGTTCAATTTCATCGCAATGATGCGCGTATATCGATCAATCTGTTCTAGCACGTTATCACTTAAGTCGAACGAAGGAAGCAACGCATAGCTATCTCCAGAATGGATTCCAGCGGGTTCAATATGTTCCATCACTCCTAAGATGTAGACATCTTCTCCATCACAAATCGCATCGGCTTCCGCCTCAATAGCGCCTTCGAGAAAATGATCCAAAAGAATTCTATTTCCTGGAATATCCTTTAAAAGATTGACAACGTGATTTTCTAATTCCTGCTCGTTGATCACAATTTTCATATTCTGACCTCCCAACACATAAGAAGGGCGAACCAAAAGAGGAAACCCGAGGTCCTTACAAACCTCCAGCGCTTTGTCAGCGTCTTCCGCAACTCCGAATTTTGGATAGGGAATGTTGTTTTCCGCTAAAAGCGCAGAAAACCGCCCACGATCCTCTGCTAAATCCAATGATTTAAAGTCGGTCCCGATGATTTTAATTCCGTGACGTTCAAGTTTCTCGGCAAGCTTAAGTGCGGTTTGACCACCTAATTGAACTATAACTCCTTCAGGTTTTTCATGAAGGATGATGTCGTAAATGTGTTCCCAGAAAACAGGTTCGAAATAGAGCTTATCAGCTACATCAAAATCGGTAGAAACCGTTTCTGGATTGCAGTTAATCATAATGGTTTCGTAGCCACATTCTTTGGCGGCTAAAACCCCGTGAACACAGCAGTAATCGAACTCAATTCCCTGCCCAATTCTATTTGGGCCTGAACCTAGAACAACAATCTTCTTCTTGTCGGTTACAACACTTTCGTTCTTGTCTTCAAAAGTTGAATAGTAGTAGGGTGTTTGTGCTGGAAATTCGGCAGCACAGGTATCCACTAGTTTGTAAACTCGCTGGATATTGAACTCTTGCCGTTTTTTAAACACCTCACTTTCCCAACAATTAAGCAAGTGAGCAATCTGCCTATCGGCATAACCCTTTTGCTTCGCTTCGTAAAGGAGTGGCTTTGGTAAATTATCGAGCTTGAAGCTCTGAATCTCATTTTCCAACTCAATTAACTCATGTATTTGTTCCAAGAACCATGTGTCAATTCTGGTAATCTTCTGAATCGTTTTAGTTGGAATGCCCATTTTAAAGGCATCATAAATATGGAACAACCGGTTCCAACTTGCATGTTTCAAGCTATGAAGAATCTCATCTTGATTCTTGAGTTCTTTGCCGTCAGCACCCAGTCCGTTTCTCGTTATCTCAAGCGACTGACAAGCTTTTTGAAGTGCTTCTTGAAAGGTGCGACCAATTCCCATCACCTCACCAACAGACTTCATCTGAAGTCCTAATTCTCTATTAGACCCTTTGAATTTATCGAAGTTCCAACGTGGAATTTTCACAATTACATAATCCAACGTAGGCTCAAAAAACGCTGATGTCGTTTTTGTAATCTGATTATCCAATTCATCCAAATTGTAACCAATTGCCAACTTGGCAGCAATCTTCGCAATTGGATATCCCGTAGCTTTTGAAGCCAAAGCAGAAGAACGACTTACCCGTGGGTTTATCTCAATCGCAATGATGTCCTCATTCACATCATCGCTCACAGCAAACTGAACGTTACATCCGCCAGCAAAATTTCCGATGGAGCGCATCATGTGAATTGCCATATCTCGCATTCGCTGATATGTTTTATCACTAAGTGTCATAGCTGGTGCTACTGTGATAGAATCACCAGTATGGATACCCATCGGATCGAAATTCTCGATGGAACAAATGATGACAACATTATCGTTGTTGTCTCGAAGTAACTCCAATTCAAACTCCTTCCAGCCGAGAACTGCTTTATCAATCATTACCTCATGAATAGGAGACAAATGAAGTCCTCGCGTTAACTGCTTATCAAACTCAGCGGGGTCATAAACAATGGCGGCTCCTGCTCCACCCAAGGTGTAGGAAGCCCGAATACACAATGGAAATCCAAATTCCTGTGCTACTTCTTTTCCTTCTAGGAATGATTTGGCGGTAGTTTGCGGAGCCATAGCAACTCCAATTTCACCCATTAATTTTCGGAACTTCTCGCGGTCTTCAGTCACCTCAATCGCCTCTACATCTACCCCAATCATCCGTACACCATATTTCTTCCAAATGCCCATCTCCTTGCATTTTATTGCAAGATTTAAGGCAGTCTGACCTCCCATTGTAGGAAGAACGCAGTCAATATCATGCGCCTCCAGAATTTCAACGATGCTTTTAGGTTCAAGAGGTTTCAGATACACATTATCAGCCGTCACAGGGTCGGTCATAATGGTTGCTGGATTTGAGTTGATAAGAGTCACTTCAATTCCTTCTTCTCGTAAAGACCTGGAGGCCTGCGAACCAGAATAATCAAACTCACAAGCCTGTCCAATAACTATTGGTCCGGAGCCTATTATCAAAACGTGTTTTATCGAATTATCTTTTGGCATTTTCTATTGGGTTTGTCGACTGCTCAAATTCCTGCGAAGTTAGTGTCTAGACGATGCTACCTTTGTGAAAATCGTAGTCAGTTTTAAACATTTTATCCCCTAAACGACTCTTGCGAAAAATCATTAAAATAGGCCGAGTACACTGGAGTTATCTTGACAGTGAAAAAGGAGACGAGGTTTGGCTGGGATTTCATGGCTTTGGTCAAGGGGCTGAGGTGGTAAATCACTTTTTAAAAACGCTTAGACCTGATGCTCGAATTCTCAGTTTTGACCTACCATTACATGGAGAAACGTTCGTAGAAAAAGGCTTTATAAAACCAGGAGAGCTTGCAGAATTACTTGGGAAAGCTCTCATCGAAACGGATGTTAAATCATGTAACCTCTTTGGCTTTAGCCTTGGCGGAAAGGTAGTTTTGAAGATGGTGGAACTGGCGCCTGGTAAAATTGACAGAGTTGTTTTAATAGCACCCGATGGATTAAAAGTCAACCCGTTTTATGGATTTGCAACGAATACAGTTATTGGAAGATTGTTATTCAAGCTAATTATTCGATTTCCGCAGCCGTTTTTAGGAACGAGTTGGATTTTGGCGAAATCAAGATTAATGAATCCGAAAATTCATGATTTTGTTACTAGCCAAATGGGCAATAAGGAAAAGCGACAAAAGGTGTACGACACATGGCAAATTTTCAAGAAAACAGTGCCAAATTTAGATGACGTTAGAAAGAAAATTTGGCGTTATCGCATGAAACTCACGTTAGTTTTTGGCATAAACGACCGAGTAATCCATCCAAAACTTGCTAAAAAGCTATCTGGCGATAACTGCAAGTCTGCTAGCGTGATAATGCTAAATGCCGGACACCACTTGCTTACCAAAAAGCACGCAGAGGTACTCAAAGATCAAATCCAATAAAAAAAGCCCGTCCAAATTGGACAGGCTTTTTCAAGTTTTACCTATATAAAGCTTACTTCTTATCTGCTCGTTCGTCAGACACAGTAAGTTTTTTTCTTCCTTTTGCTCTTCTAGCTGCTAGAACATTACGTCCGTTCGCTGAAGCCATTCTGCTACGGAATCCGTGCTTGTTGCTTCTCTTTCTTCTAGATGGTTGAAATGTTCTTTTCATTACTCCTTCTTATTTGGGCGTGCAAAGATAGACTTCGTTTTAATTTTTGCAAACATATCTTCCGTAAAATAGTTTCATTAAAATAACTTTGCCGCTCAAACATGGCCAGAAGAGATAG